>CAZQRG010000001.1:0-22692 GCA_964595745.1 uncultured Candidatus Saccharibacteria bacterium
GATATCTATTCTGTATGTACATACCTTTCCACTGAGTCCCTTAATGCCATCTTTATCCTCTACATGATGTACATCTAATATACCGTATAGTCTTGATTCGAAGCCACTACCCATATATGTATTTATGAAGGGGGATTGTGCAATTGGTTCTCTAATTAGCATTGCACTAATGGCTTCTTTTTGGGGTATATATTTATGATTAATTGCTTTTTTAAATTCTTTAGTACTAGCCATTGTATATGTAGCAGAACAAAGCTGTTTTGCTCTTTCCATACCTAAATGTAATCTAGCAGGTATTAGTTTACCCTCTTTGGTGTGTGCAATTAAAAGAGACTTAGTATCTTGGGATTGTAATACATGAATATTAATATCTAACTCAGGAGTAAATACTTTGTAATTTGTTGGAGAGTCGTTATATGGAGTTTGTATCTTACCAGAGGACGTATTTTTCCAAGTAATGTTCATTAATATTTTTAGTTATCTACTTGGAATTACATTGTAGACTAAAAATATTAGATGGTCAAATTGTATAAGAAAACCTTTATCTATTAAGCTTCTTTTTGGGGATCTCTCTGTTGGAGATTCTGTTCTGCTAAATCCAATAAAAGAAGTGGATCTATATTAATATGATTTGCATTCTTATCTAATGCTTTATTAAATTCTTCTTGAGTTAACTTACCCTGTTCAACCATTTTTAATACTCTTGTGGTTGAATCAACTGTTCCAATAAACTGTTTCTCTTCGTTACGATAGCCAGGATTGATTATAGAACCTCTTTTTCTTTCTGTAGCACTATTTGGACACCAGTCAACTCTTCTATCGTCTCTTAAATATAAAGCCATACTTATTATTTTTAAATATTAAAACAAGTCGTCATGATACCATTTAAGTTTGTTTTTGACAAATATATATATAAAGCTGATAGAATCTATAAAGTATGAATAGAATAGATATTGAAGATGTTAAGAAAAAAGTTAAAGAAGCTAAAGGCTTTCTTTTTGATTTTGATGGGACATTAGTAAATTTAGATAAGCTAAATGTAGATTCATTTGCACTAGTTCTAAAGGATATGTTTGATCTAGAGTTTACTAAAGATGACTTTATGACATATATATCTGGAAGGGGTGCAAAGAACGGTTTAGTAGAGTACTTGGGTACAAAGGGTATTAAAGATTTCTCTCCAGAGGAGATAAATAATCAATTCTATATTCATAAAAAGAGATTCATTGAAGAGGAGATTGATGATGAGATATATCTATTGCCGGGTATTAAGGAGTTTTTAGAATACGAGGGTAATAAAGAGAAAAGGAAGGTAATTGTTACATCTTCAAGAGAGGAACATGTTAAGAGAATGCTTACACATTACAAAATATTTAAGCATTTTGAGAAGGTATTTGATAGGTACTCTGTAGTTAGAGGTAAACCTGCACCAGAGGGTTTTCTGGAGGGTGTTGAGTATCTCGGATTAAAGGTTGATGAGTGTATAGCGTTTGAAGATTCTTTTTATGGTTTACAAGCTGCAAAGGGAGCAGGGTTATTTACCATAGGAATATTGAATAGGGGATGGAATGATGATTTTGTATATCAACTATCCGACTTTATTATTGAGAGTTATACAGAGTTAATTACTCCTTCTTAGCTTTTTTTACTGTTTTCTTTTTAACTTCTTTTTTAACAGTCTCTTTCTTTACAACTTTTTTGGTCTCAGGTTCACATTTGCATGGATCACATTTACACTCTAGTGCTGTAATTATTTGATCTAATTTAGAGATAATGAGGTCTAACTGCTCACTATTTCCAGAAAAATTCTTACTTTTACTATCTCCTTCATGAGAGTTATCTCTGTTTTCAAAACATTTACTACAGTATATTGGTTTATCAGAGCTAGGTTTAAATGGTACTTTACACTCTTTACCACAGTCATCACATATTGCAGAAAACATTTCTCTATCACCTCTATCTCTTGATTCACTAAAGTTTCTTCTTCCACTATCTCTTCTGTCGTCTCTTCTATCATCTCTTCCTCCACCCTGTTGCTCAAAACAAGCACTACAGTATATTGGTTTATCATTAGATGGTTTAAATGGTACTTTACACTCTTTACCACATTTATCACATACAGCTGGATACATTTCAGTTGGTCTTCTATCAAAACTTCTTCCACTTCCAGATCTTCTATTATTATTTCCAAATCTTCCCACGTTTATTATTTACTAAGTTTAAATGGCTATGCACTATATATCATTTTGGTATAAATAACAAGGGAAAAATTACTCCTTGTTAGTATATACACTTAAATGTTTTTTATTTTGTAAAGAAAATATATAAGGAATTTTCTTAGAGCTATATATTTGATAGATTTTCTTGTCAGATATTTATTTCTGTATTGTTAAGTGGTACCATAATTAGATAGGTATCTATTGTAAGGATAAGAGGTAATATGAGAAACAAAAAACTGTCTAATACAAGAAGAATAAGTGTAAGTCTATTATCAATCCTTTTCTGTGTCCTTTCTTTTTCAAAAGTGTTTTCTGCGGATATAAATATATCTTCTATTGAGGATTGGAACGGTGGTAGTCTAAGTGGTACAAGACCTGTAAGTTCTGGGGTAGGTATTGAATTAGAAACAGGTGGTAGTTGGGGAGCTCTAACTTGGAAAACACCAGACAAGGTGTTAAGTGTTGGTGCTGCTTTTACATCTGATGGTAGTAATATATATGTTGTTAGAGGGTTGGGAGATGTTCTTTTTTGGAAATATAGAGCCGAAAGTGATAGTTGGGTTACTTTAGAAAATCTCCCCAGGGGTGCATATTTTGGTTCAGATATTCAATATCTTAATGGGTATATATATGCACTGTTTGGTGGATATCAACAGACTTTTGCTAGGTATTCTGTTGTAGAGGATAGTTGGGAGATGCTTCCAAATTATCCAGATCTTGTCTTCCAGGGAGCTAGTATGACTACAGATGGGACAAATATTTATGCTATAACGGGGAACTCAACACAAAACTTTTATAAATATACTGTAGCTACAAATAGTTGGAGTATATTAGCAAGTACTCCAAATACTTTACGATCAGGTGCTGATTTGGAAAGAGTTGGTGATTATATTTATACTCCAAGGGGATTAAACACTAACACTTTCTATGCTTATAGCTTAGTATCAAAAACGTGGAGTACATTAAGTAACATTCCTGGAAATGTTAATGATGATGTTGATATTACTAGTGCCAATGGAAATATTTACCTAGCAGCACAGAACAATACCACTCTCTTTTATAAATATAATATTAGTAGTGGAAGTTGGAGTACCTTGGTAAATGCTCCTTTAACTTCTAGGTATGCTGGGGTACAGTATCTCAGTAGTGATGGATATATATATTTTTTTAGAGGTAATGGTGATTATAGATTCTGGAAATTTGATATTACTCTTGAAGAGTTTATAGGTCCTTCAGAGGCACCGAGTACTTTGAGCACAGGTTCTGATGGTATCTTTTACAATAACTATATATATTTTCTAAGAGGTACAAATACTGCAACTTTCTATAGATATGATGTATCAAACAATCTATGGACTACACTGCCTGATAGCCCAGTAACATTTAATGATTATACTAATGGTGTTTTAGCTAATGGGTATATATATTTTTTAACAGGTAGTGGTACAGCATCTTTTGTTAGGTATAATATATCGGGTGCTGTTTGGGAGTCATTGGCAAATTCTCCTGCTATAACAAGATATGGAGCAGCACTTGCGTATCCAGGTACAGGTAACTATCTGTATGTTACACAAGGTGCAAATACAAGCGCTTTCTGGAGATATGATTTTGTTTCTAATACATGGGATCAAACAGTCTCAAACTTACCTACAGCTGTTATAGCTTCATATGGGACAACACTACTATCTGATGGTACAGACATATACTTTACGGGAGGGATTGGGGTAAAGAGAATGTTTAAATATGTAATATCTTCGGATACTTGGACGGAACTATCAGCTTTACCTTACTCTCCATTGTATGGAACAGATGCAGTTTATGATGGTAATGGAAAGATAGTAGCTATTGCAGGGAATTATAAATCAGACCTCTGGGAATACAACATATCAACAGATACTTGGAAGAGATTAGGATCTTACGCACCATACAATCCAACAAATATTGGTTCTTGGACAGGAGCTTCTATAGTTTCAAATGAGCTAGGGGACATATTTATTACAAGAGGTGGTGGTAGATTGGATATGTTGATATATTCATATGGTTTATCAGACTACAAGAGTTTTGGAACCTGGATATCTCAGATACAGGATTTAAAGTATGTGTCTAGTTGGGGTCAGATGTCTTTAAATGGTAATTACCCTTCTGATTCAGATGTCCTTGTTGAAACACGTACTAGTGTAGATTCAATTACTTGGAGTTCTTGGGAAGAGGTTGTCTCGAATGAAATAGCTTCTCCAACGAATAGATACTTACAGATAAAGATTACACTTTTGTCGTCTACAGATGGTTCTGAAACTCCTGTGGTTGATAGTATTGGATTCTCGTATGTATCTGATATTAATCCGCCATCAAATCCTATAAATGTTGTTGCTTTGTCTCAAGAGATTGGGGGTACTCAATTAACAAGTGAAGAGAAATATGTATACACTAATCCTTCGTTTACATGGGAAGAGGGGGATGATTTAGAGACATCCGTTTCTGGTTATTATGTATATTTTGGGTCAGTAATTAATGCAAATCCAGTTGAGTTAGGATCTTTCCAAACAGATTTGACATATACAGTTCATAAGGGTCTTTCAACCGGTTTAAATTATCTTAGATTGGTTACTGAAGACATTTTAGGGAACAGGAGTGAACCTGTAACGCTATTCATATACGATTATGATGGTGTTGCACCAGTTATTTCTTTGGATATAGGTCATGATAATTTTGTAGGAACTTTTAATGATGTCCAATTAACAGATGAGAGTATAAAACTTGATAATGTTTCTGGAGGATTCTGGTTACAGAATAGATTAACATACGCACCAGTTAGCTTGGGATATGCGTCTAAGGGTTCTGTATATATTGAGAGTTTGGGTAAAATCTATGTTCCTTTGGGAGTGAACAGTAATAGGGTGTTTGAGTATGATATATCTACAGATTCTTGGAGTGAACTGTCTAGTGCACCAGGGGCATTCTATTACGGTGGTGGTATGGTGGAGGGTCCTGATGGGTATCTATATGGTGTTATGGGGGGGAATACTACTAATTTTTGGAGGTATAATATTGGAAGTAATAGCTGGTATAGTGATGTGTCTAGTCTACCACTTACAATTGGTTACGGAAGCTCTGTTGTTTATGATGGGTCTGAATATATTTATGTACTTAGAGGAAATAATGCTGATTTCTTCTGGAGATATGATACCGCTTTAGATGTATGGGAAAGTCTTGAACGACCCGATTTCGGTGCTCCTCAAACTCAGATTAATAACAATGTGTATATGGGGGGTAGTATGGCAATAGATATTACAAATCAATTAATTTATGTTACACAGGGTAACTATTCTAGTGCTTTTTCTGTTTACAATATAAATACTAATCAGTGGAGTGTATTAGGTGAACTGCCAGCTCTTGCCTACTTAGGTGCCTCTATTACATATTATCAGGCATCTAATTCTCTGTACTATATGCCGGGAAATGGTACTCCGTATATGTATAAGTACTCTTTAGATACACAAGAGTGGACACAACTTCAATCTGCACCTTCGGGATTTAATTATGGATCAGGACTCTACCCTGTAGGTGAGTATCTTTATGCTATTAGGGGTGGGAGTTCAAATCTATTCTACAAATATCACATTGAGAGTGATTCATGGGAGATACCTACAAGAGGTCTATTTGAAAGAGAGTATGAGGGAGTTAGCACATTCAATATGAATTACGGTGCAGATATTCTAAAGGGAGATGATAATAATTTCTATATTACAAGAGGAAACTACGGTGACGAATTTGTCCGTTGGAACGAGGTGACTGGAGAGATAACACATCTTTCTAGTTTACCAATTGGTGCATATTTAGGTTCAAGCATAGTTTATGATTCTGTTCAGAACAAAATATATCTTACGGGTGGAATCTACTATAACGGATTTTTCGTTTACGATATTGATACAAATACTTGGATAGAAGAAACTCAAGATCAAACTCCTGTGGTTACTAATAGTGGTTCTTCAATGGTATATGATGGTTCTAGGTATATATATCTAAGTGGAGGGGGTAATACCAACACTTTTTATAGATTTGATACTCAAGGGGTTAGTGGATCAAAGTGGTCTACTTTAACAAATGTTACTAGTACTCTATACTATGGTTCGGAGCTTCTTTTTAAAGATGGAGAGATATATACATTAAGAGGTGCTAGTGCTAATCCAAACCCCTTTTATAAATATACTATCCAAAGTGATACATGGTCATCATTAACATCTCTGAATGCTAATATATACAATGATGGATTTTTAGTTGATGGTAATGATGGTAATTTCTATGCTGCAAGGGGTGCAAACACCAGCGAGTTTTACAAATACTCTTTAGTTTCAGAAAGTTGGAGTACTCTTCCAAACTTTCCTGGACAGATATATGCTGGTGGTGCGGGAGAAAGTAATCTAGAAAATTCTATATATGTATTAGCTGGGAGTGGTACAAATACATATCAAGATGCTGTCTATACATACATACAAGAAACCAATAGTTCAGGGTTTTTAAGAGAAGGGGTATACGAATCTCAAATACATGACTTAACAAGTGTATACAAATGGGGTAATTTAAAAGTTAATTATCAGGATGTTGAAAATACTCAATTAATAATTGAAACTAGTTCGTCTCAAGATAGCTTAGAATGGAGTGATTGGGCCTCTGTGTCAAGAGAAAAAAAGAGTAACAGTATGTTTGAGTACAAAATCAATTCTGTTGTAGGTAGGTATTTAAAGATAAGATTTAGTTTCTCTACCGGTGATGGTATATATACTCCAACTCTTTTGGGATATACAATAGACTACTATCAAGATATTTTGGAACCTACAAATCCAAGCCTTTCTGGCTTCATATCTCTTAACCAAGATGGTGGAGAGATAGCACTGATGACTAACAATTGGTATGGCTATCAGAGTCCTTACTTTGAGTGGGAAGAGGTTGGAGAGGAATTTGGAGCAAATGATGGAATAAACGGTTCGGGAGTTGTTGGATATAATGTATATTGGGGTACGAATTCAAGTGCAGATCCTGCACAAGATGGAGTATTCCAAGAAGGTAATTCTTTTGTACCCTCAACTCTAGAAGACTCTTCTACCTATTATCTTAGAATTCGTACAGTTGATGATGCTGGTAACTATTCTGTCGAAACATGGCAGCCCTTTATATATAAATATGATGTATCAGCACCAGTCGTTGTCGATAATCTTTCTGTTGATCCTGCAGGGTATACTGCAAATAACAGTTTCTCATTTGATTGGGATCCCACAAGTACAGTTGGTGCACCTGTGGTTTCTTACTGTTATAGAACTGGAGCTGTTTCAGGTGCTTATTCAGTTGACCAGTGTATAGAAGAAACATCTGTTGAAGATGTACCTTCTTACAAGGTTGGGACAAACGTATTTAAGGTTAGGGCTAAGGATGCTGCAGGAAATTATAGTGAGTATTTAAATGGTTACTATTTCTATGTTGATTCGGCAAATGCCCCTGCACCTCCAACAAATCTTACAGTTACACCAACGAGTAGTACTACTAATTCCTTTGGATTTGAGTGGGATCCGCCTCTAGAGGGAACTTACTATGGTTCTCAATCAAACCTTTCATATCTGTATAGTATTAATGCACTTCCAACAGAGTACAGTGTTTCTCAAACTAGTCTTCGTAGTCTTAATGCAGGTGCATATGCAACTTTACCAGGAGAAAATATCTTCTACATTGTATCAAAAGATGAAGCAGGAAATGTTAATTATGGTGATTATACATCAGTTTCTTTCTATGCAAATACGATTGCTCCTGGAATACCGCTTAATATTGAGATAGCAGATGTATCTGTCAAAAGTACATCAAGTTGGAGATTAGCTGTATCATGGGATCCTCCGGATAATGAAGGAAGTGGTGTCGCCGGTTATGAGGTATATAGATCTACAAATGGAAATAACTTTTCAAAGCACTCATTTACTAGTGGAGCTTCATTGGTAGATAGCAAATTGAATCAAACCACCTATTATTACAAAATAAGAGCTTGTGATAGTACTAACAACTGTGGTGCTTTTTCAGAGATAGTATCTCTTTATCCAGATGGAAGATATATTGAACCTGCACCTTTACTCGTTACACCAATTGTTTCGGATGTAACTCCTAAGAAAGCAACAGTGTCTTGGGTAACATCACGTACAGCTGATTCAAGAGTAGCGTATGGAACTGAATCGGGGGTATATTTTGAAGAAGAGGTTTCTAATTCTGAACAGGTTGCAGATCATATACTTACAATAAACAATCTAACTCCTGGTACAAAGTACTTCTATGTAGTTAAGTGGACAGATGAAGATGGTAATATTGGTATATCTGAAGAGGATGCATTTACAACATCTCCCCCTCCATCAATACAGGAACCAATTGTTAAAAGGGTAAGTCTAAATTCTGCGTTAATAGAGTTTACAACCAAAGGTGCAATTAAGGTCCGAGTATTGTATGGAGAAACCAGCTCTTTTGGAGGTATGGTAGAAGTATTTACTGGTACTCAGGAAGGAACGCATAGTGTTGAATTAAATGATATTAAAGATGGAACGAAGTATTTTTACAAAATTAATACCTTTGATATTGATGGATCTGAGTACGAAGGGGAGATGCACTCCTTTGAGACACTGCCCAGACCAAAAATTATCGATTCTAAGGTATACCAAGTTTCTGGTGCTGCATATACAACGTTGTTAGTAGAGTGGGTCTCTAATACAGCGATTTCTTCTGTAGTAACGTATTTCCCCAGTTCCTCTCCAGAACAGGCGTTAGATGAGGTTAATGTAGCACTTAAAGCGGGGAAACATAGAGCAGTAATACTTAATCTCTTACCTAATACGCAGTATTCTATAATAATTTCCGGAAAGGACTTTATAGGTAATGAGGCTAATAGTGGGATAATTAATTTCACAACAGCTGTTGATACCAGACCTCCTCAGATATATGATTTAGAGGTATCCTCTGAGATTATTGGATCTGGAGATGAAGCTAGCGCACAGTTGGTTGTATCATACAAAACTGATGAACCTACAAGTGCTCAAATAGAATATGGAGAGGGTACGGGGAGTACTTACTCTCAGAAGTCTCAAGAAGATACAATACTGTCTAATAACCATATCGTTATAATTTCAGGACTTACCCCATCAAAGGTGTATCATCTAAGGGCAGTATCAAAAGACGAAGAGGGGAATTTAGGTTATTCAATTGATAAGGTAATTGTTTCATCTTCTTCATCAGAAAACGCCTTTGATCTTGCAATAGACAATCTAATCTCTATTTTCTCATTTTTAGGTAAAAAATAATGAAAATATTTAATAAAAAAATTAAGAGAAGGGATATATATATTTGTTTAACAGTTGTGGTATTTATAGCAGCCTTGTTAATACCAATACTTTTAATAAATATATCGGCTCGTAAGATGGATAAATACACTGAGATTACTTTTGTTACTCCTACGGATGTAATTATCTTTTGGAAGTCAAAGGATAGTACACTTGGCTATGTTAAATATGGTGATAAAAGATTTGGTAAAAGTGAAACAGTATTACAAACCAGTAGTGAAGAGGGAGAAATACATGTGGTGTTTCTAGAGAATATTCCTAAAGAGGGTGTCTATATTAGAAAAGTAAACGAATCAGATAGCTTCCTAGTTCTCCCTTCTGTTGAATATATAAAGTATGATAGTAATACAGATGAAGGATTCTAAATATAGGAGTAATGATAAAATTCTCGAGGGAAAAGATATTGTAAAAATCTTTAAAGTAGGAAACACCTTTGTTGAGGTTATCAAGGGTGTTAATGTGACAATAAGAAAGGGTGAATTTGTTATACTTTTTGGCTCTTCAGGATGTGGTAAAAGTACATTATTAAATATTTTGTTAGGTCTAGAAGTTCCTACAGAGGGAACTGTAAACTTTATTGGAAAGGAAATCTATTCTTTCTCCGAAGATGATAGATCACAGATAAGAAAAGAGGAGGTTGGTTTAATATATCAACAACAGAATTGGATTAAATCCTTAAATGTTTTAGAGAATGTTGCCTTTCCTCTAACATTAAGAGGATACAACGAGATGGAGAGAAATGAGAAAGCACTAGAGTTACTTAGAATGGTAGGAATGGAAGGTTCTTCAGATCAAGTTCCAACAGAACTCTCTTCTGGGCAGCAACAAAAGGTTTCATTTGCAAGGGCTTTAATATCGAGTCCTGTATTATTAGTTGCTGATGAACCTACTGGGAATCTGGATTCTAAATCTAGCGAATCTTTAATGAATCTATTTAAGGAGTATAACAGTAAAGGAAATACAATAATAATGGTTACTCATGATCTTGGGTTTCTACCATTTGCAACAAGATCATTAAATATGTCAGATGGTGTTATTATTAAAGAGTATCTTGCAGGAGATAAGGAGCTAGAAAGATTTAAGATGATTACAGCAAAAGTTTTGTATGAAGAACAAGCAGAAGAAACAAAAAAAGACTCTTAAGGAGATAATAATAGGGATTGCAGTATTTCTAAAAACATTCTTTTTAGAGAGTATATTTCTTTTTAAATTTTTCATTCTTCTATTCTTTGTTTCTATAAAATATATTCTTACTCGTTCACCAAAGAGGAAACTTAACAAACCGAATAAGAAAGGGAATTCAAGTTCAAATATCATTAATAAGAAATATGACAGGATATATACTTATATCTTAAAGCTTTTTGATTCTAAGGGTAACTCTGATATAAAAAACTCAGACCTTATCCTTTTAGCAATGAAGAATCTGTCAATGAAAAAAAACAGAACCGTTGTTACCATAGGGGGAATGGCTATTGGGTTTGGGGCGATTATTCTCCTGTTATCAACTGGTTATGGATTCGAGAAGTTAGTAGTATCCCAAATTGCTAGTCTGTCAGAGATGAAGCAGATTGATGTTAATGTTTCAAAGGGTTCTCCTTTGGTTTTTAATGCTGATACAATTGAAGAGATATCACAAATTGATAAGATCGATTTAGTAATGCCAATTGTTACATCGGTTTCAAAGATTACTTACAATAATGCGGTATCAGATGTAATAGTATACGGTGTCTCAAGTGATTTTCTTAAAGAGAGTGGTATGCAACCTCTTTTTGGAAATATTTTTGAAGAGACTAGGGATAATATTAAAGTAGAATCATCCGAGGATACTCCTGGGGAGGTAGCAGGTTTAAGTTCTATACTAATTACCAAGAAGAGCTTTGGGGAGGAAATTTCAAAGGTTAGATATTCAATTAATCCTTTAGTTTGGAAACCAGTTTACTCTAAAGCAGATGAAGGTTCTACAATAATTGGATATACAAAAAGAGACAGTGGTGAACAGGAAGCTGTAGAGGTTTGGGGAAAAAGGAGTGATAATGATAAGGGTTATTCAGCTATAGATGTTGAGGGTAATGAGTATAGTCGATGGATTAAAGATAACTTCCTTTTGTGGGAAAAGAAGAACTGTTATTTAACTGATTACGATTGTATTGATGAGGAGTACAAGGTCATAAGAGATGTTGATCAACAGAGGGTATCATTGGGGTATATAACGGAAGATAATAGTGTGATTGAAAGATATGGGGTTAGTGTGGGAAGCTCATTGGAGATATACACTGGTAAGGGTATTGAACAGATTAACTTTGGCATACATAGTGGTGATTTTATTAATACATATCTTGAACCAAAAGAGGATTCTGTTATTCTTCCAGTCTTAAGTATCGATGAAGCTCTAGATTATAAGGGTTTATTAGTTTATGGTTCTCGTTACGGTTTGGATGAAAAATATTTAATAAAAAGTAGTAATGGAAAGGAGTATAGCTATTGGGTTCAAGCTACAATAGATCTCTGGGTAGAAAAATCCTGTGGTGATTTATGTTCTCACTATTATACTACTCCTCAAGATGAGAGTTATGAGAGAAGAACTGTTGAGTTATTCCTAAAATGTTCCGATTTAGTTTTTAATGAAGGTGTTGAAGAAAGATTATTAGGAAAAGTTCTAGGAGAACAAGACTCTTCAACGAAAGGATCATTTATTGATTTAGAGGAGCTAGTTAAAGAAGATGATAGTATTGATTGGGTTAGTATATCTTCTGAGCTTGGGGCAAATCAAGAAATACAAACTGATATTAAGAAGTTCCCAGCAGATGCCCAAAGAGTAGCAATTGTTAATAACTCTATGCTTACTCTTTTGGGTATTACAGCTAACGAAGCTTTAAAAAAGAAATTTGAAGCTACAATTATATTTGATAGTGGACTTTTTAATCGTTCAAATTATATAGTTGAATCTGAAACAAAAGAATTTGAAATAGTTGGAGTTATAAGTGATAATCAATCTCCAAAATTCTTTATTCCACTTGGAGATATCATGGTAGACGGTTTGGAGAATGTGTCTTCTGTGAAAGTAATTGTTGAAGATACAAAGGATGTACAACTTGCTAGGGAGAAATTAGAAGGATTGGGTTTCCAAACAAGTTCTGTTGTTGATACGGTTGATAGTGTAAGTAATCTCTTTCATACTTTAAGAATAGCATTATTAGTACTAGGACTAATTGCCTTAGGAGTAGCATCTTTAGGTATGTTTAATACCTTGACAGTATCTTTGTTAGAGAAAACCAGAGAGGTTGGTCTTCTTAAGACAATGGGTCTTAAATCATCTCAAGTTAAAACTCTTTTTCTTGCTGAGTCCTTAATTATGAGTGTTTTGGGAGGTGTTTTTGGCTTAATACTTGGTTTTATTGTTGGGAAATTATTAAGTATATTTATATCTATATTGTCGGTTAGTCAGGGAGGAACTCCAATGGATGTAACATACATACCTTTTATTTTAGGAATTGGGTTGGTTATAGTATCTGCAATTGTAGGAGTAATTACAGGATGGTATCCTGCAGAAAGGGCAAAAAAGATTTCTGCTCTAAATGCATTAAGGTACGAGTAATCAAAGTCTGGTGTATATATAAATCTTCACCTCTCTACTTATTGATGTACACATTAGCAATATGAGATCTATTTTGTAGGAATTCATTTTTACTAAAGCCAACATTATTGTAGTAGTAATCCATATATCCCATACCTAATTTATCCTCTTCTAAAAGATTTTGGGTACAGTAAGATACTCGATTCCACCATATGCCATCATCAGGGTTATATCCAAATGTGTTACCTCCTTTAAAAAACTTCATACTTTGGTGTATATCCATACTATTTCTATATCTCATTAACGTCCATGTACCAACCTCTATACTTACCCTATCGTTATCATGTAGCTCTTGATATGTATACTGTGTACCATGTACAGAGTTGAAATCTTCCAGATGCCTCCATCTAGGTATTAATTGATACCATCCAATTGCACCAGATATAGGGGATTCTTTTTTTAATCCTCCATTACTTTCTACCATTGCAACAGATATAAATATTGATAGTAGTTCTTTTCTATTTAATTTAGGATTAATATTTAACTCATCATTATAGTATTTTTCTACCTGTTGATAGAACACCTCTTTGTTGTCTTTTATCTTTGTATGTGGCCAATATTCAACTGCATTGTTCCATACAGTATCTATTCCTCTCTCCTTTTCTTTACTATTTTCTTGTATATTTTCAGTTTTTAAACCTAATATCTGTATATTCTTTTGGTAAAGTACAAAGTTAGAATTAGAGTGTTCAAAACCTTTAATATTTTTATTCTGTTTAACAAGATTAATTAGGGCAGGAGAGGAATCATAGTACTTTGCTAATAATAATTGCATCATATCTTTATTCTGCCCATCATTTTCTATGTCAAAAAGAGAGTATTTGAGATATATAGCAGCAACCATCATATTAAAGTATGGGTCTTGTAACTGTTCTAAAGTGTATTTGAATTCATCTCCATTTCTTTCTTTTATTAATCTCTTAACATCTCCGGGATAAAATTGCATAGGGCCAACCTTTTGTCTCTCAAGGGCTCTTGTTGTATCAATCTGTTCCCAGTTATTAAGGTGAGTAAGAATAATTGAAGAGATTACTGTTTTAATGATATCTTCTTTTAATCCTGTGTCTTTTTCTGCATCTTTTGAAGTTTTTTCAATATATTGAACATACTGTTCAAATCCTGGGTACCCATTTACATATTTTTCATAACGAAAAGGACCAAACTCTTGTTCTCTTTGTGAGTATTGGTTATTAAGAGTTTCAATATTTTCTTGATAGTTATCCTCTTCTGATTTACTTGCTTTTATTTCAGAGTTTGGACTACATGCAGCTAGTGTCGCCGCGGCTCCAAGTGTTAAAGCACCTTTAAGGAAATCCCTTCTTGACAAAGTGTTTATTTGCGATGATTGATCAGCATTTCGATCAATTAAATCAATTTTTGGAATTATACCTTCTGCCATACATATACATTATCAGAAAGAAGATGTTTTTGTAATCATTACCCTTGCTTAAATAACAGTACTGTATTTAATGTATCTATTATTTGTATATCTGTTGGAATCAATTTTTTTATTCTTTCAAAATCTTTTTTGTCTCTAGTTAAAATGTAATCACAGTTTTGATCTAGTGCAGAGAAGTACTGAAGTGTGTCTTCAAAATCAATGGTAAAAGAGTTTAATGCCTGAGTAAGAATATCTTTTGAGAGAGGAACAATGTTAATGAGTTTTGATATTTCTAAAATTTTGTTATGAATTGAAGAATTGGGTTTTATCTTTAAGGTGTAAAAAGCGATATGAATAGAAAGCGAGGAAAGATAGATCTGAGAGTGTTGCATATATGGAAGTATCTTCTTGAGAGAAACGGTTTTGGCATCTCTTTCTGTCATGATATCAATAAGAATGTTTGTGTCTAGAAAGAATTTTTTCATTTCAGATGTTTTTTCTCCATAGCTTTCCTATACTCTTTATCATAGTCGAAATTCTTTTTCTTCTTTTCTGACATTTTTACACATCCAAACAAAGAGGATATTTTCTCCCTATATTCCTCCTGTAGTTTGTCATCTTTATTGGTTATGGAGATTTGATATTCAGAAGGGATGAAATAGGCAAAGGTTCTGCCTCTATCAATTACCTCATACGCCTGTCCAGCATTAAGAGAATCTTTTAATTGGGTAAGATTATGTCTGAAATTTCTTAGGTTGATTTTTTTATACTCCATTTTCATATGTTAAACATTAGTTTAACATTGTGGTGTATCTATGTCAAAGTCTTGTAGTCTATATGAATGTAAGAGCGTATCCTTTCTTTCCTGCCCTACCTGTTCTTCCTATACGATGAATGTAGTCATCATAGTTTTCTGGTATATCATAGTTTATTACATGAGTAATATTATTTATATCCAGTCCTCTAGATGCTACATCTGTAGCTATTAATATATTAAGGTAATCTTTTTTAAAAGCATCTATTATTCTTGTTCTTTGTGTTTGTCTTTTATCTCCATGTAAGGAGTTTACCTTAATACCTTTATCTAAAAGTTGATGAGAGAGACTCTCAGCCTGTCTTTTAGTTCTAGTAAATATTAATACCTTTTTAAATTCATCTTTTCCTATGTAATCACACAGAACATTGAATTTTGTCTCACCATCTTTTAATCTTATTACATCCTGATCAACATTCTTTCCCTGTTCCTCTTTCTGTACCTCTATTCTTACAGGTCTTTTGAGTAATGTGTTAGCTATCTCTTCAGATTTTCTATTCATAGTTGCGGAAAAGAATAGTGATTGTTTATTATCACTTAACTGGGAAGTTATATATCTAATATCTTCGATAAAGCCCATATCAAGCATCCTATCTACTTCGTCTAATACGACATTGTTTATTTTTAATAGGTTGATAGCTTTTCTATCTGTTAAATCTTTTAATCTTCCCGGTGTAGCGATAACAAACTGTGGATCTCTTCTTAAAATTCCAATTTGTGCTCCCATACTATTTCCTCCCATTATGAGTACTGATCTTAGTCCTGTATTTCTAGCAAGTTGTACAAACTCATCCTGTATCTGCATAGCTAACTCACGAGTAGGTTCTATAATCAAAAACCTTTGAGATGAGTCTAGTACTCCTTTGTTAATCATAGGGATTAAAAATGCAGCAGTTTTACCAGAACCTGTTGATGCCATTCCTAATATATCTTTTCCTGCAAGTATTTGAGGTATAGCTTCATACTGTATTTTAGTAGGACATGTATATTTCTTGTAAGTAATATTGTTTTTTAATTCTTTTACCAAATCATATTCTAAAAGAGAATGATCTAATTCATAAATACTTGGTAAATCTTCATATACAGCTTTTGCTATTAATTGATCTATACTTATACTACTTCCCTTTCTATTATATCCTCCACCTCTTCTACTATTACTGTAGGAAGAACTTCTATATGAACTTCTTCTTCTGAAGCGATTGCTATGACCGTATTTATATCTGGAATTATTTTCCATGATTTAGTTAACATTAATTTTATTTTCAGTTTAATACAGAGTAACCGAAAATAAAAAATGTTTAACCTAATATGGATATGAGGCGATTATTTCGTTTAAATCTAATCAAACGAAGAGAAGTATATCATAGATATTAGAAAAGACCTAATATTTAAATACAATATCTACTTAAATATATCCAATACACCAATATTTAAAGAATTTCCTATCTTATTTAAACTATCCTGTAAACCAGATAAATCCATATTAGGAAGTAGACTTAATTTGGTATTAATTGAGAATAGATAGAAGGTATTTATTACAGAGCTAATGGCTATTAATAGAAGTAATAATATTACTAATGTCTTAAACCAAGGAAAGGATTTTTTATTCTGTGTTTCCATATATCTATCCTATTAATAATTTTAATAATTCATACACTAAAAATGCTGGCCATACTATTGCTTTAAGTACACCAAGTACGCCTATCCAAAACCCAGTAGCTGTTGATATGAAATAGATGGCTGCTCCTATAAAACCTAAGCCGTATATAGCACTATTAGGAGCTTGTGAGCATGATTTTGACATATTAAAAAATAAATAAATTATCTTTCCTTTATTATATATCTATTTATATATTTAAATAAACATCTTGTTGTAAATAGAAATTTACATTATAATAATTACTCTAAGCTTATTTTAACAATGTAATTACTATGTCTAGTATAGAAGAAAATTTATTAGAACTTGAAAAAAGTAAGGAAGATTTAGAAGTAATTCAGATAATTGATGAATGTTTTCAAGATGACCCTTTATTAAAAATTGAAGTGTTTAAGGAGGGAGTTGCTTTTACCTACTCAGAACTTTCAAGCAGTATGGGACATATTTATGTAAGTCCAATAAAGGAAGAAAAGAAATTTTTAATATCTCAAATGTTTCCATTTTGGTATAGTAAGGGGTTCAGACCATATGAAAAGATTACAAGGATGTTGGTAAGTAATAATGGGTCGGATAATGTGATTAGTATATATAAGGAGAAGGTAGTTAAAAGTGGTGAAATAGACCCAGAGACAGAAAAACCAATACTCATATCAAATATGAGTAGAGTAAGTCAGGGCGAAAGAGTAGCTGATGAAATTCTCCCAAGAACAGAGATGTATCTTAATATTCTATTAGAATTAAAAAAGTTATCACCAAAATACAACAGTAGCATGCGTTACTTTAGGGGAAATATCTCACAATGTGGAGATTGTGATAAATTTATTCCTATATGGGAAGATCTAAAAGATTTAAGAAAGAAAGGTTTTATAATTAAAAATGCAGATTTTAAGAATGTTAACCAGTTTGAACTTCCTAGATATAACCATCTACCATATATTGTATTTGATAATTAGAAATATATTATAAATTCTAAGACTTTAATAAATGGAAAAAGAGAAAGATAGAGAGTTAGGAAATATACTTAGGGCGTGTTTAGAGATTGAGCCAATAGAAATGAAGAGCTCCTCTGGTGCACCTGTATCTGTCAATTGTTATTTCGAACCAAAAGTTATTGATACTGACAGATGTTTTGCCTATGAGTGTAAAAATATTTTAAGACTATTCCAGATATCACTACATAAGAGTAACAAGAATTTAGGAGAAATGGCATTATCCTTGATTGATTTTGAAGATCCAGAGGTATTAGCAGATTTAGTTTATGCGGGAAGACAGATTATTTCTGAAGAACCAATTGAAATAAAGAACGCAAGGGATTTATCCACAGAGATCGAATTCGATGGAAATACATTTGTTATGATACACCAATCTTCTGAAGTTAGAAAATCAGGTACATCCTTATTCGAGAATTATGCAAATAGGGTAATAGAAAGAAACACTTAGAGTGTATAATAGGGAATGTTAAACGATATAGTATTAGGTACATCTTTTTCTCCAGAATATGCTAAACAGAAGGGTAGTGATAACCCTCTTGATATATTAAAGATAATTAATAAAGAGCTTGGTATAAAGGATATTAGATTAGGATTAAGATGGAATGTAGTAGAAGAGAACAAAAAGATCTCTTTATCCTACTATAATAAATATCTTGAATATCTATTTGAAAATGATTGTAATGTGTGTTTAAACATCGGTCCTATTAAAGTATTCAGATGGCCAGAAGAACATATACCCAAACATTTAAAAACAGAAAAAGAAGAAGTTATTACTCCTGAATCTGAAATCTCAGAATATTCCTATGAGTATCTAGATAAATTATTAACCCTTCTTAAAAGGGAATATGGAAATAAAATGGATAATGTAATGTTCCAATTAGACAATGAAGGGTATTACAAATTTGGGAGAAGAGGAATTACAATGTCAAATGAATATATCTTAGATTTGGTAAATATCCTTAAAAAACAATTTCCTAATAACAGATTAATGTTTAATAGTGCAGGGAGAATGAATCTTAAGAAGTTAATGGAGCTTTTTAAAACCATTATTAAAAAGAATATCTACAAAGGTACATCTCTTGTATTAGGATATAACTACTATTTTAAACTTCCAAATACACCACAAAAGGATTCTCTAACCTCTTTATTTCCTTTATCAATGAGTATTAGAAGATTACATAAATTCCAAAAAGAGATAGGATTTGGATTAGAGGTATCTGAAGGACAGTTTGAACCATGGGGTAAACAAAAAACACCGGGTAACTCATATATGGATTACGAGTATCTCTTAGAGAAGTGTAATAAATATTTTCCCAAGGACTACATATATAAACTACTAAGACTATGGGGAACAGAGGAGTTGGCTTTAAAGATTTTAAACAAAAAGGTTACGGAGGAGCATAAAAAAATAATTACTTCTATAAAAGATAGTATCAACCAAGATCTGAAAGTGTAATTCCATATAATTCAGTTATGTTAATATTCTATCCAAAAAGAAATATCCAAGCAGATCTTTGTTCCAAGAATTTACCTTCCCAGATACATTTGATTGGGACATTTTGAGATTGTAGATATTCTAATATCTCAGGTACTTTCCTCTCTGTCCAACCATTCTCACTCATATCATCTATAAATCTATAATACGGTTTGGATTTTGATTTAAAGAATGATAACTCTCCATACTTCCATAGGGATGTACCAATGCCTATGTTTGTTTTGTAAGAGTGGATAGCACCAACATATAGAGGGTATTGGGTATCACTTAATTGTGAGCATGAAATTACTGAATTAAGAAAAGCAATTTCTTTCTTACTTTCTGGAATAATAATATGGTCTGCGATAGTATTTCCGCTATCATCTATAACTCTTAGTATTCGTCCATCCGAAAATATATCTTGTTCTTCAATTCTGTATCCTTGAATAGTTTCGTGTTCAATCATAGGTCGAATTATATCTCTATGACATGACATATACAAATGTAATTAAAAGTAGGGTAAGAATTCAGAAATAATCTATGATAGAATAAACAAAATAATTTTAACTTAATAAATTCTTTACTAAATATGAAATATGACCATCTAGTACCTAAGAATTTTAGTCTTGAGCTTGAATTCTCAACAAGAGTCTTACATTTAAAATCACTTCACTACGGTTTGTGGGAAGAGAATCAGAAACTTGATATTGAAAATCTTGGGATAGCACAAAAAAGATATACTCAAAAGATATTAGATATGATTCCTAAAGATGTTAAGAGAGTATTAGATGTTGGTGCTGGTATAGGTGATAATGCTATAGCTTTAGCAAAAGAGGGGTATGAGGTAACTAGTATATCTCCAGAGATTGGTCAAAAAGAGCATTTTGAAAAAATTATTAAAGAGAATAAAGGGATTAAATTTGTACATTCAAAATTTGAAGATCTATCTATAGACGAAAAGTTTGACTTAATCCTTATGAGTGAATCAAGTAACTATTTCCAAATGGAAATAGGTCTTAAACAGGTAAAGAGATATTTAAGAAAGGGTGGATATTTATTGATAGCAGGTATGTTTAGAAAAAACGATGAGGATGTTTATGAAGAGGTACATAGATACGAAGAGTATGTTTCTAAAGCAAAAGAAAATAATATATCTGTTATTAAAGACGATGATATTACAGAGCAGGTAATACCTACACTTGAGTTAGGTCACAACTATTATACCTACTATGTTAATCCTGCAATTGATGTTTTATCAGAGTTCTATCAGTATAAATATTCTTTTAAAACGAAGATATTAAAACTTTTGTTTTCTAAAGAGATTAAAGTATTAAAAGATACTCTTTTAGAATTACTTCCAAGAAGATTTGATGTTGAGAGATTTAGAGAACATGTTTCATATAGGTTTGTTCTGTTTAAAATGGATAGTAAATAGAAATTTTTCATATTAACACCTAGGTATATTTAATATATACTAAGAACTGTTTAGTTCATATTAATAAGATATGTCATATATTGAGATTAAAGATCTGAAAAGAAGATACGTAATGAGTAAAGAGGTCTCTGTTGAGGCGCTAAGAGGTGTGTCTTTTAATATTGATAAGGGCGAATTTATATCCATAGTAGGTAGTTCCGGATCAGGTAAATCTACCCTATTAAATATCCTTGGAGGATTAGATTGGGGATATACAGGGGATATACTAATCGAAGAGAGAAATATTAAAGAGTACGATCCAAATTTCTATAGAAGACATATTGTAGGAACAATATTTCAACAGTTTTACCTAATTCCATCTTTAACTGTAGAGGAAAATATTTTACTTCCTATGAAATTTGCTGGAAGTAGGGCAGTAGAGGTGAATCAGAGATTAGAGTACCTATTGAATATGGTTGGACTTAAGAATAGAAGAAAGCATTTACCTAAAGAGCTATCAGGTGGTGAAGCACAAAGAGTAGCAATAGCTAGAGCTTTAATTGATTGTCCAAAGATAGTACTAGCTGATGAGCCTACAGGTAACTTAGATAGTAAGACAGGTGAATCTATTCTTAACTTACTTAAAGAGTTAAATATGAAAGAGGAGATTACAGTAATATTGGTTACACATGATAGAGAGATATCTAAAAAAACAGAGAGAGTAATTACTTTAGTAGATGGTAAAAATGTTTAAATATGCATTAGATTTAATACTAAGAAGAAAGTTAAGAACAGTATTAACTAGTTTAGGGGTTATGATAGCTGTTATGTTAATGTCTTTCATACTTTTTGGTATGACGGATTTAAAGGGAGCTATACTTAGTCAGTTTAGTTCTGTATTTAAGCCAACAGATCTGTATGTTTCTTCTCAAGATATGATGGGTTTTAGTTCAATGATGTCTGCACCTTCTAAGGATGCACAGAAGAAAGAACAGGTTATTGTAAACGAGGAAATTAAAAACAAGATACAGCAGATAGAGGGAGTAGAGGAAGTTTACCCTATGTTTGTCCTAAGTGGATTTGAGGTATATCTAGAGGGAGATGATATCCCATATCCTAGTCCATTTGTTCAATCTGTTAATCTCCCAGGAGATCATAGTATGTATAGAAGCTTTAAAGGAGATGAT
Organism: uncultured Candidatus Saccharibacteria bacterium; assembly: GCA_964595745.1. GTDB lineage: Bacteria > Patescibacteriota > Dojkabacteria > SC72 > SC72 > UBA2259. The sequence continues at coordinate 22,137 of CAZQRG010000001.1, forward strand.
CCCATACTTAAAGATGATGGTATTTTTGTAAGTGAATTTGTTCCATCTTTTTTTGAAATATCGTCTAAAGATATTATTGGTAAGAAGATCTATCTTAAAAGTGTTCCTAATACATCCTTTGTATCTGTTACAAACAAAAATATGATAAATAGGGAGTATACATTTACGGTTCAAGGTATTGTTGAAACAAGTAATGATGCTTTCTGGATAAGTGGGGATAGGGGATTGGATATTCTTGTAGAGATAGGGGGGTTTAAGGATAGAGAGGAATATATTGAGAAAGTAGGATATTCTCAAATACTTGTTAGTACGAAAGAGGATAAGACTTTAGAGATAGAGGAGTATCTAGTTGATGAGTTAGGATTAAATGTAATATCTTCTAAAACCATTATTGAGATGATTTCTACAATAACGGGTGGATTAACAATTGCATTGATAATATTTGGATCTATATCAGCATTAGTTGCTTCTATTGGAATCATTAATACAATGATTATGAGTATATATGAACAGACAAGAGAGATAGGGATAATTAAATCTATAGGGGCTTCTAACT
>CAZQRG010000002.1:0-1812 GCA_964595745.1 uncultured Candidatus Saccharibacteria bacterium
AATAATATTTTAGACTTTAAATTTAATACAGCAATTGCTGGTTTAATGGAGTTCTACAATACTTTCTCAAATTCTTTGTTTGATAATAAAGACCTAGAGAAATTAGTATTATTGAGCTCTCCGATACTACCTCATCTGACTGAAGAAATATGGTGCTCTACTATGGGGAGAAAATATTCTATTCACAATGAAAAGTGGCCAATTATTGATAAAAACCTCTTAATTGAAGAAGAAATTGAAATTCCTGTGCAAATAAGCGGAAAAGTGAGGGGTAAAGTACTTATTAATATGAGTGATACAGAGGATCAAATTAGAGAAAAGGTCCTTTCTTCGAATACTCTAGGTCCTTCTTTATCAGGCAAGTCAATCCAAAAGTTTTTATATATTCCTGGCAGAATAGTAAGTATCATTTTGTAAGCTGTTTATATAGTGAAAATCACTTTACAAATGTATACATTTCTACTATTATTTTATCACAGACCAAATAGCTAGAAAACAGTTGCTATTACTTGATAAAATACTGTCTGGGAAATATGATAAAAATTAACTGCCCAAATGTAGCAAAAAAGTTGTTCATTTTGCTGATAGTATCCTTAATTTTTGGTATATCTTTCTCTTCTTCTGTATATGCTTTAACATCTGAAACTATTAATTTCCAAGGTAAGATTGTTAGAAATGATACAGGCTATGAGGGGTTAAATGTTATACCGGGTACTCCTGCCTGTGTTGTAAGTGGTGCAGGTAATGATACTTGTGACTTTAGAGTATCATACTATACAGCTTCTAGTGGTGGGATTCTCCTTTTAACAGAAAATTTTACTAATCAAGAAATAGGACAATATGATGGTGTATTTGAGCTTTCTCTTGGAAGTGGCTCTGTAACAACAAGTTCTCAGTGTAGAGATGATACATGTAATACAGTTATGGAGGTTCTTTCTGAATTTAAGGATGTTTACATTGAACTACAGTTCTCACCAGATGGTACAAATTTAACAGAAACATTTAATAGAATGCCACTAGAGGCTAGTGCATACTCAATTTTTTCAAAATATGCAGAGGGAGCACACGATGCTTTTAAATTAAGTACTTCACTAAGTGCTGAATCAACATCAAATCCTGTTACAGGGATGGTTTATTACAATACAACCTCATCACTACTTACTGTATATAACGGGAGTTCTTGGGAGGGAATTAAGAGTTCACTTTGGACAGATGCTGGGACTTTTACATATCTTACTTCAGGGGATGATCTTGTACTTGGTGCAAGTACAATTGCTGATGCAACATTCTTCTTTGATATGGATGGAAGTGGTGGGAGCTATTTTGAGATAGATAACGCGGGGAATACAGATAGACTATTTACAGTTTTAGCTAATGGTAATGTTGGAATAGGTACAGCAGCTCCAGGAGCCAAGTTAGAGGTAGCAGGTTCAGCATCAACAATAACAAACTCTTCAGGGGATTTAACAATATCAACAGGGGGTGGTAATGGAGATATTCTATTAACACCCAATGGAACAGGAAAAGTAGGGATTATAGATACAGGAACAACACCAACCCATTACACATATTTTCAAGGAGGTGATCAGAGTGCAGATTTAACCTATACATTACCAACTTCATCTTCTACAGGGTTATTAAAAAATACAGCGGGAGTATTATCTTGGGATACAACTGCATATATAAGTGGACTAAACTGGAGTCAAGTAACGAATGGTGCAGGTATATACATGGACTACAAACCAAACAATACAGCTTGTACTGGTGGTCAAGTGCTTAAGTATACAGTGGGAACTGGGTGGCTATGTGCGA
>CAZQRG010000002.1:1912-20129 GCA_964595745.1 uncultured Candidatus Saccharibacteria bacterium
CTATTACTTGGGCAGATATAGATAATGGTTCAGGTATATACATGGATTACAAACCAAACAATACTGCATGTGGTAGTAACCAAGTACTTAAATATACTACTGGAACAGGATGGACTTGTGCTGATGATTCTACGGGGGCAGGTGGTGCAATCCTTTCATCCATATCAGCAGCTACAACAACAAATACAATAAATAGTGGAGATAATGGGGCACAGATATGGAATTGGGCATTAACAACAGCAGATAGAGTAGCATTTACATTTGGAGAGAGTAGTGCATCAACAGCAACAGGTACACCAGTAATATTATCAGCATCTACATTAGCAAATTCAACAGCAATACCATTATTTGTAAAAAATTATGGTAATGCTACATCCTTTAGAGTAGATGATGTAGCATCAGATACAACACCATTTGTAATAGATGCAAGTGGGAATGTAGCGATAGGTATTGCATCCACTACTAAGAAGCTACATGTATATGAACCTTCAACAGCTACTATGCAAGTTACTTTTGAAAGTAATGTAACAGCAGGAAGGGTAATACAAGAGGTTCAAATGACTACAGCAGCTGGTGGTGCAAAATTTGATTTAAGAGCTTACGGATCTTCGTTCTCAGAAACATTATTTGGAAATTCAATGAGTGATGCAGCTGCAATGATAGCACAAGAGGATTCATTATTTGCAATCGGTAACTACGCAAACGCAGATATGATTTTAGGTACGAATAATGCAGAAAGAATTAGGATATTAGCTGCAGGTAATGTAGGAATTGGTGATAGCTCTCCAGCTTCACTGTTAACAGTCGGTAGTGGAGATCTATTCCAAGTAAATAGTAGTGGAGATATTGTTAAGATAAAGAATTTAACATATTCATGGCCAAGTACTCATGCAGCAGGACTACTTAAAAATGATGGAAGTGGTAATTTAACATGGGATACAACTGCATATATCTCAGGATTAAGGTGGGATCAAATAGCGGATCCTAATACTTCTAAGACTTTCACAATGGTAGGTAATCAAACAGGGTTTACATTTAATTCAATTTCAACTGTAGCAGCATACTCAATATCATCTACATCATTAACATCAGGTACATTACTAGATTTATCTTCAACAACAACATTAACATCAGGATCAGTATTGAAAGTATCTAATACAGCAACAACAGGATTAACAGGAAATGTAGCAGACTTCTCAGGTTCTCTTACAACAGGTAGTGGATCAATAGTAGGTATAACAGCAAATGCAATCAATGGAACAGGTAGTGGACTTAAAGTAACAACATCAACCACAGGAGCACTAACCAATGGATTAGTATATGTAAACGGTAGTGCAGCACATACAGGGAATCTAGTTAATGTAACAACAGCAACAGCTACAGGGGTTGGGTTAAATGTTACCTCTAATGGGCTAACTTCTGGAAAAGCATTTAATATCTCATCTTCAGCAGCAGCATTTACAGGATCATTGGCAGACATAACCCTCTCAGGGAGTAATGCAGCAAACACAGGTAGTTTACTTTCTTTAAATAACACAGGAACATTAAATACAGGAACAACATTCTTAATAAATCACTATGCTACTGGTACAAATAACTTAGCAATGAGAGTAAATGATATCTCTGGAGATACTACTCCATTTGTAATCGATGGAGGAGGAAATGTTGGAATAGGGACAACCACTCCGGAAGCTGCTTTAGAAATATCTGCAGCTACTGGATATAGCCCAATAACCCCCGTGACTATTAAGCTAAGATCAACCACAGGGAGTTCTGCTTTTGATCAAACAACTTCTTGGGCTAATATTGATTTTCATTCGAATGATACTGATCCTCCTGGAAATACTGTAAGAGCACGAGTAGGAGCGATTTATGAGGACACGTATGGATATGCTACTGGTTTAGTATTCTCAACATCCTACTACACGGATGGATTAACAGAAAAATTGAGAATTACAAATGCTGGAACGTTGCGTTTTAGTGGAGCAACTACGGATATTAGTACTGTTGCAAATCAGGATCTTACAATTGTTCCAAATGGTACTGGAAAAGTTGGTATAGGAACAACCTCTCCTTCTGCGAAACTTCATACATATCTTTCAAATAGTGAAGTAACAACTACTCAATACTCGGGCTATTTTGAAAATGCAGCAACTAATACCACTACAGATGCAATAAATAAATATGGAATGTATATAACATCAACAGGAACATATACAGGATTAGGAGGAACAGCAACGAATAATTATGGGTTGTATGTTGCTGCACCTACAGGTGCAGATAATAATTATGCAGCAATATTTGCAGGAGGAAATGTTGGTATTGGAACAGCATCTCCTGGAGCTAGACTTGATGTTAATAATGCCTCAGATAATACTTTTGCAAGTTTTCTTGCCTCTACTTCAGAACCTCAATTGAAATTATATGTAAAAACCTTAACAAACACTTCAGGCTCTGAAGTATTTAGAATAGGATTAAAATATAATACAGATGAGAATAATGGATTTATTTCTTTCTATAGAGGAGGTGGTACAGGTGGTGGCTTCTTGACATTTTCAACAAATGGCAGCGAAAAAATGAGAATAGATGCTGCCGGCGATATCGGTATAGGTATAACCGATCCAACAGCTGTTCTACATCTTGAGGCTGGTACAGCAACAGCAGGAACAGCTCCACTTAAATTTACAACAGGTACTAACTTAAGTACTGCAGAATCAGGAGCAATGGAGTGGGATGGTAGTAGGCTATATATGACTAATACTACTCCAACAAGAAATACAATAGCGTACCTTTCAGATATTGGTACTGGTTCGTTATGGACAGATGGTGGAGTTATTACATATTTAACTGCAACGGGAGATGATTTAGCAGTAGGTGGAAGTACAGCAGCATCACCATTTTTTGTAGATGTATCAGCAAATATGGTAAGAATAGGGACAGGAGCAACAGCAAGTGCAGTATTAAATATGTATGCATCAGATGGAGATACAGGATCTATAACATATACAACAGATGATGCATGGTCATTTACAGGTGGTAATGTAGGAATAGGAATGGCAGCCCCATCTAGCAGTCGTATCTTTAGTGTACAATCTTCAAATGCAAATAATATTGTATTTGAGGGTATAGAAACTGCTGGTGTTCATGCTATATATCTACGTCCGAATTCAAGTGGTTACAATCTGATATCTAGTAACTATATGTCTGGTACTTCCTATCTACCCTTATCTCTAAGTGCTCGTGAAGTCTCCTCTGATTTAGTACTTACTACTGATGGGAAAGTAGGTGTGGGAATACCTACTCCTGGAGGTAAGCTTGAGGTTGCATCGAGTACTTCTGCTATAGATAAGGCACTGTATGTACATCAATCAGAAAACTCGGGTACTATGTATGCCATCTATTCAGTTGCAGATGCTGCAGCAACAACAAATGTCGCTGGATACTTCTCTGCAACTTCAGCAACAAGTAACTACGGTCTATTAGTTGCAAATGGTAATGTAGGAATCGGTACAACATCACCTGCAAATAAACTTGTTGTTAATAACAATATTAGTACAACCTCAACTATTGAATTACAATACAATGGTACATCAGTAGTAGATATCTTTAGTAATGACTATTCTAATATATTTATTGGTTTAGATGCTGGTTCTCAAACAACTACAGGTACTGGTAATGTGGGATATGGATATAGCACGTTATCTGATAACACAACAGGATTAAATAATACGGCTGTAGGACATCAGGTACTATATTCTAATGTAGCAAAACAGGGAAGTACGGCATTTGGATATCAAGCAATGATGTATGCAGATAATAGTGCAACAGCAACATTAACGTACAATACAGCAATAGGGTATCAAGCACTAACAGGAAGTGGTACAGCAGCAAATAATACAGGTACATCTAATACAGCAGTAGGTCATCAATCCTTAACGGGGAATACTAGTGGTGGATACAATACTGCAGTAGGTGTAAACACATTGAATGCAAATACAACAGGTATAGGGAATGTAGCAATGGGATATGGTGCACTGTTTACAAATGTAGCAAAACAGGGTAGTACAGCAATAGGATATCAAGCTATGAGATTTGCTGATAGTACTGCTTCTGTACAATTTTCTGCAAATACAGCGATAGGTTATCAGGCATTAATGGGTAGTAATACGGCTTCTCTGAATACGGGTATTGGAAATACTATGTTGGGAGCATGGGCTGGCGTAGCAAATACAAGTGGTTACGCTAATGTCGCGATAGGATATGATTCTTTCGTTAATAATACAGAGGGTGATCATAACGTTGTAATAGGTACTTCTGCACTTGGAACAAATGCAGTGGGGTATGATAACAATAACACTGCTATTGTTGGGGATTACGCCATGGGAGAGGCTGCAGGAAGTACAATAGGTAATACGGGTATTGGATATGGTATTCTAATGGATGTATCAGGAAACTATAATACGGCGATTGGTTATGGGGCAGGGGGTGTGTTGACTACAGGAAGTTATAATATTTTAATAGGAAATGGTGTTACTACTCCATTATATACAGGTAATTCACAATTAAATATAGGTAATGTACTATATGGTGTTAATGTAGCAACCGGTAATTCACCATCAGCTACTGGTAAAATTGGTATTGGTACTACTAATCCAACATCATTGTTTTCTGTTGGTTCAACTTCTCAATTTCAGGTTGATGGAAACGGAGATATAATAAAAGTTAAAGGTCTTACCTATTCATGGCCAAGTTCTCATGCAGGAGGTGTACTAAAAGATAATGGTAGTGGTACTTTAACATGGGACTCAACATATGTATCAGGATCAGGTGCAAATGGTAGAGTAACCTATTGGAATAATACAAATACTGTAACTAGTAGTAGTAGCTTCTTGTGGGATAATGCTAATACAAAATTAGATATAGTTGGATCTTCATCTGTAATTTCTAATACTGCAGGAGATATAACAATAACTCCAACAGCGAATTTAATTCTTAGTAGTGGTAGTTTTGGAATAGGAGCAGCTTCTCCGGCTGGTAAATTACATTCATACATATCAAACAGTGCAGTAACAGCGACTCAATATACGGGATACTTTGAGAACTTAGCAACAAATACAACAACAAATGCAATAGATAAGTATGGAATGTATATTACATCAACAGGATCATTTACAGGTAGTACAGGAACCGCAACAAATAACTACGGATTATATGTAGATACTCCTACAGGAGGAGATAACAATTATGCAATGTATTCAGAGGGTGGAACCAACTATTTTGGTGGTAATTTAGGTATAGGAACAACAACACCAATCACAAACTTGCATGTAGATGGATTTACTCTTGCAAATAGGGGTCAGATGCAATTAGATAGCTATTATGGAGAGGACTTTATTGAATTCCAAGCTAATGTAAATGCAGATACATTAAGTGCTATGGGTGATGCGAATACTTGGGCTGTTGATGAAAATGCAGCCTGTGCTTTCGGACAAGGAAATGCGGCAGGATCACCTCATCATTTGTGGATGAGAAATGCTGCAGCAGCATCGTCGTGTTTGGCATATATATCATCAGATACCCTTGGGACTGCTCATACAGTTTTTGATGTATCAAAGCTCCCATCCGTGTTAATAAAAGCCAAAGCAGATAGTGTTGCGATAACATATAATCAGATGTGGTTTGGTTTGTCTACTCTTGGAACTGCATCGACAATAGATCCTGCTAATGGGATATTTTTCACCAATGGTTCCGTAGGGGGGGCATCATGGGTAGGAAAGACGTGTAGTGGGAGTTCTTGTACAACCACCTCAAGCTGTGGAACTGCAAATACTACTAATGTACCTGTGTTCTATATAAAAGTTGTTAGTACTTCTAATGTTGAGTTCTATATGGATGACAATGTTGCAGATGGATTAAATTTGACATATTGTGGGAATTCAACTACTAATATTCCTTCAGGTGCCATGTCGGGTCTTCTTATGCTTCGTGTTAACAATGCATCAAACTACTATGTCTATGTAGATTATTTCAGAGTATGGCAAGATGATCCTGTTATAAATGGAGAACAACAAAGTGTTATGTCAGCAATGACATCTGAATATGATTCTACATCTGGAGCTGATATTGCAGAGAACTATCCAATAGTTGATAACATAGATATTCAACCTGGAACAATAGTATCAACCATTGGAGGTAGCCTTCCATTTGTAGATAGAAGTAGAGTAGAAAATGATAAAAATGCGATAGGAGTAGTATCTACCTCTCCAAACATGACTATTGGTGATGCTACTGCAGGAGATAGTGATGATGTTGTTTCAGCAAGGGTTGCACTTAGTGGTAGAGTTCCAGTACGTATAGATCCTAACTCGCAGCCCATATCTGCCGGTGACTATATTACCTCTTCAGGTGATGATGGTATGGGACAGAAAGTAATTAAAAGGGGAATTGTTGTTGGTAAAGCTCTTGAAGATTGGAGTCCTGAATCTGGTAAAGAAAGTATATTAATGTTTGTTAACCTAATATACTTTGATCCTTTGGCATATGCTGTTGATACTAAGGTTAGTATAGATAATCCTGGATGGTATCGTATAGCGAAATTAGATGGTCCAGATGACTACGCTAAGATAAAGATTAATAACAGTAGTATTGGATCTTCTCAGAATATGTTACTTACTGTAGACACAGTAGGAGAGAAAGAGAATGTTAATGTAATCTCTAATTTCACTACTGGAGGATATGATATTAGTAAAGCAAGGATTAATAATGTAGGTGGTATTAAATACTTAGAGGTGTACATTGGAGAAACCAATAGTAATAGTATTAAAGTAAGTATCGATGGAGATATTACTAACTGGATAACAACGGGAATTAGTAAGATAGAAGCTCCAACATTAGTAAATAAGGAGCTTGAGTTTAATGGAGTACTCTTTGGGGTAAGTAACTCATTAGAGGTAACAGACAGTAGTGTAAATATTGGTGGCAACCTACTATCATCCTCTGTTAATTCAAATATTGGTGATTCTGTAAATAGATGGAATGACATATATACTAAAGGAGCAATAAGGCTTGGAAGTGGTACAGGTGCTGAGGGAGCTATAAGATTTAATGTAGAAAAACAGGTACTAGAGTTTAGTAATGATGGAAGTACATGGGTTCAACTTGGAGACTTAGGATCTCAGATGGTTCTTTCTCCTGAGTATCAGGGAGCTATACTCTTTGCAGATGGTAGTGATAACTATGGAAGTATGACATCTGATGCAGAGGAGAGCACTGGGAGCTTTAGAAACTACTATGAATGGGTATCTGATAGGGATACAATCCAAGATTACGATATATTAGTAAGAGTAACACTACCAAGTGATTTTGTAAGTTGGAAAGATGATGCTATATATTTAGACTTCATGACTGAAAACTCTGTTTCAACTGCTAATAACAAGGTGGATATGTACTTAATGGGAGGTAGTGGAATTGATGCACAGGTAAATGATGGAATAAGTAAACTACCTGCAAGTTGGGAAAGAGTAAGTATTAAGGGTGTTGATATTACTGATTGTAATAGCGCAGGGGGAACATGTACTCTAAGAATATCTGTTGCTTCTTCTCAATCATACTTTGTGAGAGTAGGTGATATAACTCTAAACTATAACCGAGGACTGTAGTATATATGAAAAATATGGGTAGTTTAAAAAAGATATTGGTATGTACAATGTATTTTGTATTAACATTGGTATGTATCATTGGGATATACATATTAATATCTAAGACCTCTAATAAAGAGAATGATAGCATAGTCCAAGCCCAAGATAGTAATACATATTTTAGAAATGTTAACCCTAAGTTTCTAATAGATTTTGTTAATAACGAATATATTAGATTCGAAAGTGTATCATCTTACAGTAACCCCTTTGAAAATAAAAAACAGAGTATATGGGAGAAGATTAAATATACATTAGGAATTAAGCAGGGAAAAAGGGGAGTGCAGATATCATTAATAGATGTATCGTACGATACAGATCTAACCAAGATAATGAATGAGAAAGATATTAATATCCCGAAAGAGTCTTTAAGTAAAAGCTTTGAATTAACATCAAGTGGTAGGCAGATAGGTAGTGATAGTGAGGAAGCTGTTTCAAAAGATACTGTAATATCAAGAAATATATATAAAGGGGTTGATTTAGAGTATCAGGTAATTAAGGGGAAGGGTCTTAAAGAGGAGATTGTATTGAATGAATTGCCTGAATATACAACAGATTGTGCTTTAGGAGAGTGTAGTTTACCTGTTAATAGATTTCTTTTTAAAATACAGTTAGATAAGGATTTGAGTATTAGAAGAAGTATTGATGGGAATTCGCAGTATCCAACCGGCACTTTCTATATCTCTGATAACGATGGTAATTACTTTGCGCATTTTCTTCCAGAGTTTGCAGTAGATGGAGTTGGATACAAAACGAGTAATGTTGTTTCCAATATATCACTGACCGATAGTGGTGAGTATATATACGAAGTAATATTAGACCCAGAGTGGTTATTAAGCAAAGAAAGAGTCTTCCCTATAAGAATAGATCCCAGCATTGTACATGATAGTGAATTGGTTTTTAATGAGGGGGAATATGATAGGGTGCAGTTTGATCAAAAACTTACACTAAACTTGAATTCGGATGAATATAAATCTGGAACATATACCTCTAGTAATTTAGATCTGGGGCAAAATAATATTTTAAACAGTATCACTTGGCAGGGATATGCCCAGGCCACAGGTGATGGAGAGACTCCATTTTCTACATTAGGGCTAATATATCAAGAGAACTTTGATGAATTAGTAAGCTTTAAAAAGAGATGGAGTAGTGGTGCTCTACAATTAAATAATGGAGATACAAAAAGCTTAGTTATAGATTCTAAAGAATCAGATAACATTACAATGGAGTTTTGGTCTTACAAAAGATACTTTAGCAATGAACAAATCGTATTCACATCTAATTTGGGTAGTTTAAAAATTAAAGATGGAAAATACGTCTTTAAGGATATAGGGGGTGTTGAATATGATACTAATATTCCAATAAAATACAATACATGGCAATACATTGCTTTAGTTTTTAATATTTCTAATTCAGGTCTATCTATATATATTGATGAATTAGAGTATGTAATAGATATGGGATACTCTAATGAAACCAAATTAATCACTTTAACATTTGAAGGTGTTGGATATATAGATACTGTAAGAGTATATGAAAGACTGTTAGCAAAAAACGAACTTCTTTCTAATTCTCAGTACAGTAATATATACTTTCAATACAGTAATAGTGTAGATGGAGTGTCATGGGACAAATGGTCTACCAAATCAGAATACATTCCTACACCAACTATTGATGAACAGTATATAGAAATACTCTCAAATGATGGGAATCTCAATAATTATGATACCCTTTCATTTGAATTTCTATCTGATAAACAGGGTAGTATTACATTAGGAACTAGTAAATTTAGTAATGGATTAGATGAACAAGATATTAAACGATTTGATCAAACAGAGGGCACACTAGAGACACTAGAAAGGCTAAGATATGTTGATCTGTTATTCACACCTTCGGTATCTAGTAATAGCTGTATATTAGCCTTAGAGGGCTTGGAGATATATACATTAGATACAGGTAGAGTAGGAATATCTATTGGGGAAGAAAAGATATCAACAGATGATCTGTATGTATTAAATGAGAAAAACAGTTTAGCTATATCTTTTTTAGATACAGAGTCATTAATATATTTAAATGGGAATGTAATTAAGGGTGGAGTATTATCATTTATACCAACAAAGTATAGTGTAGGTAGTGGATGTACAAATAGCATAAATACTTTTGATGGGGAGATTACTGATATTAGAACATCTATTGTACAAAAAAAAGAAGCGCAGATATTGGAGTATAGTAAGATATTGGATAGAACATACTTACTTAAACCTATGTTTAAGGCAAATTTACAAAGTGATACTCAGATAGCGGATATTAATGATATACAGTTCTCAATATCTGAAATGTCTTTTGGGGCTTTAAACCACATATCAAATCTAAATGTAGGAGATAGTATTGTAATATCTGAAGGTGATTACTCTGTGGAGGGTGTAGTAACATCCTTAGAACAAGATACAGGGTTGGTTACTGTAGAGAAGTGGGAAGATGGAGGAAGTGTACCTCAGACGGGTTTTAGTTCTAGTGCTCAGGTGCTTAAATGGCAAAGTGAATATATATCTACAAAGGATTTTTTAGAGATTGGAGAGGTCGTTAATCTCATTAATATGAAATATGGTTCTATACAAAATATTAAAAACATATCGATATTCTCTGCTTTCAATTCTAATGATACAATAGCTATGGAGCAGACAGATAGATATTTAAGATACAGATTCATATATGTTACCTCTAAATATGGTGTATCGTCATATCTTTCAGGTATAAATATAGATTATGGAAGTAATGGTCCTTCAATGGATCAGGTTATGAGACATGGTAAATGGTTTAATGAGGGTAGTAAGCAAACATTTTGGTGGAGTAATTAATTTGTTAAAATACAAAGTATGGGAGTAAAGGATTCTTTAGGAGAGAGCAGAAAGTTTCTGTTTCTTGCTATTATCTTTCTAATAGTCTGTGTATTAATTGTATTTGCAATGAAATCAGGGATATATAGCCCGTCTAAAGGAATAAAGAAAGAGACATATACTAAACCAACATATGTTCTTGAGGAGAAGTATGATTATAGTATTAAGATAGATACAATATATGGTGAGATATTAATCGATTTGTATGAAGATGAGGCACCTGCAAATGTTAATAGCTTGTTGTTTCTTATTGGTGAGAGATATTATGAGGGTTTAACATTCCATAAGGTGATTAAGAACTTTGTTATCCAAACAGGAGATACTAAGGGGGATGGTAATGGAGATCCTGGATACTCTGTTGAGAGAGAGAATTTGGTTCCATTTAAAGATTATGATGTAGGTATGGCTAATGCTTCACAGTTTTTCATAGTTCTTCCTAACTCTCCAAAAGATAACCTAAATGGACAGTACTCTGTTGTTGGGAAAGTTACAAAGGGGTATGCAGTTTTAGACTCTATTCAAAAGGTAGAGGTTAATAGTGACTACAGGCCAATTAATGATGTGGTAATTAATAACATACAGATTCAGGAGAACTAAAACTATAAGTTAAACTATTTAAGAAATATTTAATACTCTCCATCTAAAATAGATGGGATGGAGAATCATACAAAGTTTAAAAATATTCTCATTCTTCTACTGTTTTTTGTTTTGGGATTTTTCTCTAACATTTTATTTACTCATTGGAGTGAAATTGATGTATATGAACTGTTGTCTCAGTTAAAAAAGGAGACAGTAATTGAAGAGATAGATACAAAACAGGTACAAAGACCACTATGTCAACCAATAACAGAAGTAGAAGAGGAGGTAGATCCATGTCCAGTGCTTGTTGATATTGGTGGAGCAGTAACTTCCCCAGGTGTTTACTGTTTTCAAAAGGGTGCAGCTGTAATGGATGCTATTAAAAAAGCAAAAGGTTTTACACTGGATGCTGGTTTTAAGTATGTTTCAATGAGAATAAATCTTGCAACTGTTATGCTTGATAACTCAAAGATATATATACCCTTTGAAACAGACTATGATTGTGATTTGCTTACCTTTAATCTCCCTAAAGATGTTGTGGATATTACAATACCTGATACAGAGGAAACGGAAGATGAAACAGATGAAACTTTAGAATGTATCAGTATTAATACAGCAGCAAAGGAAGAGCTGGAAACTCTAAACGGTGTGGGGCCCTCCATGGCACAAAAGATAATAGAGGGTAGGCCATATACTCAACTTGAGGATTTGCTTAATGTAAGTGGTATAGGGGAGGCTACATTTAACAAATTTAAAGATGGTATATGTCTTTAATATCGCTAAAACAGAGAGTATCGGCATTACTTCTGTTTTTCATTGATTACAAGGCATTAATTTACTGTTTTACAATTTTAACAGTAACCATTTCCTCTGCTAATTTGCTTGAAAGAGTCCTTTTTGAAGGGGAGATACTCTCCTTAGAACTCCTTCTCCGATTTTTTCTTCCAATACTGTTATTGAATATATTCGTCTATGTTTCATACATGGTATTTTGTCATGTACACTTTTTTACTACTTTTGCATTAATATCTCTAATATCAACTATTATTGTATCCGTATGTACCTATGCTCAATATCAAAATACTACAAAAAAATTAGAAAATGTCCTACGTTTCACTAGTAAATATGTTCAAATATCAGGAGTAATTACCTCTCAAGAGAAAAGTAATACGTACCTGTTTGTTTCTGGAGCAGAGGGGTTGGGTAACTCTCTTGTACGTTTTAAACAGTACCCTGTTTTACATACAGGTCAGAGATGTAAAATATATGGAAAGGTTGTGCAACCTATTAGTTTTGAAGATTTCGATTATAGAAGATACCTTTTTAGGAAAGGAATATATTCAATATTAGAAGTAGAAGAGTATAAATGTAGTAATGGAGGGAATATCTTCTTAGAAATGAGATACAAACTTGAAAGAGTTGTTGAGAAATCAATACCTGAACCCGAAGCATCCCTTCTTATCGGCATTATGTTTGGAAGTAAGAGAGTTTTTCTGAAAGACTTTAATAGCGCCTTAAGTAGTTCGGGAGTATCCCATATTATTGCTGCTTCGGGATACAATGTAGCACTAGTAGCTCAGGGTGTAGATCTTCTAACTAGAAAGGGTGTAGGAAAAGGAGTTACATTTTTTAAAATACTGAGTATATGGGGATTTTCTATATTTTCTGGACTCTCGTCTTCTTTGGTAAGAGCATCCACTATGACAACAGTTTCTCTGTTCGCTCTATTTTTGGGAAGAGATTGTAACAAAGGTGCAACACTTATACTTTGTATTACGGTATTAATGTTGTTAAACCCATTCTTAATATATGATGTTGGATTTCTTTTCTCATTTGCCTCTGTAACGGGACTAATTTTCTTACCCAAGTGTTTTGAGAATTTAAGGTCAAAATTTTTGAAAGAGAGTGTATTAACGACATTAACATGCATACTGTTTACACTCCCAATATCTGTAATATTTTTTGGTAAGGTTTCGGCAATATCCCTGTTATCAAATCTAATAGTACTGCCCATAGTGAGTAGTACAATATTCTGGGGGTTAATATCAACAATACTAAATATGTTCTTGCCTTTAAAGATATTATACTTAGTACCATATATACAACTTAATATCTTTAAGCAGTTTGTATTAATATCCTCTAATATACAAATGGTAGAGATAGGGATTAATAAATATATTTTTGGAATTGTAATATATCTAATTCTTTTTCTTTTCTGTTTGTTAAAATATCCTGTATCATCAAATAACTATTACATATTAAAAGCTAAGAAAAAATGAATAGTAAGGTAATTGAAAACATATTATGGATAATCCTAGGGGTCATATATCTAATTACTGTTAGATATGAGGATACCGTAGTTTTTTTAGATGTAGGACAGGGAGATGCCACATTAATTCAAAGAGGGAAAATACAGGTATTAGTAGATGGCGGACCTGATGATTCTGTGTTATATCAACTTCAAAAGTATATCCCGATGTATGATAGGAAGATTGAGTATGTTGTTCTTACACACCCTCATGATGATCATTTAGTTGGGCTACTAAGGGTCTTAGAGAGGTATGAGGTAGGAGAGATTCTATACTATCCTGTATGCTTTCAAAATGATAACTATGAGTATTTGTTACAAAGGTATCCTAATGTAAGAAAGGTTGGGAGAGGGGATGTTATAGGGTTGGAAGGATTGAATATAGATATTCTTTGGCCCATATTAAATGATAGGGAGGGAGAGTGTATAAAACAGTATGATGAAGATGTTAATAACGATTCGTTGGTATTAGAGTTTGAATATTTAAACAAAAAGTTTTTACTAATGGGTGATATTGAAAGCAACATAGAGGAAATATTTATATTAGATCAGATAATAACCGAAAAATACGATGTACTCAAAGCAGGACATCACTGTTCGTCTTCATCTAGTAGTGAAACATTTATTAAAAATGTATCTCCAAAGATGGCCGTATGTTCTGTAGGTAAGGAGAACTCTTTTGGGCATCCAAGTAGTGAAACGCTTAAAAATTTTACCGATTTTAATGTACACTATTTAATAACCTATGAGGAGGGAAATATACAGATTAAGTAGGGGAATTGTGATAAAATTGAGGTATAATGTACTTGTAGCTCAATTGGATAGAGCATTGGTTTGCGGAACCAAAGGTTGACAGTTCGATTCTGTCCAAGTACATGTGCACTCGTAGCTCAATTGGATAGAGCATCGGTCTTCGGAACCGAGGGTTGAGGGTTCGACTCCTTCCGAGTGCAATTTAATGTATACTTAAGAATATATGGTAGAGATAAGAGAAAGAGTATCAAAAAAGCTTTTAGAGATATCCCAAAATATGGGTGTTACCATAGACTATGTAACGGTTGATATCCCAGTGGATAGTAAGTATGGTGATTTAACCTCCAATGTTGCTTTACAGATAGCGAAGGTATTAAGAAAGAATCCTTTGCAGGTTGCTAGTGAGATTGTTGCGTTATACCAAAAAGATAAGGAGATAGAGAGGGTAGAGGTTGTTAATCCTGGCTTTATCAACTTCTTTCTTTCTGAAAAATACCTTCTAAATATGTTAGATGGTATTAACTCTAATGATGAATATTTTAAGTTAGATACTAAGAGTGGGAAGAAATATGTAATTGAGTATTCAGATCCTAATCCCTTTAAAATATTTCATATTGGGCATCTATATACAAACATGGTTGGGGAGTCATTTGCACGTCTTGTTGAGGCTCTAGGGGGCTCTGTAATTAGAGCTAACTATCAGGGTGATGTTGGTTTACATGTTGCAAAAACTCTTTGGGGTTTACTTAAGATGTTAAATGATGAGGGTATTGATTTTAAAGAGATAGAGGGCAGGTCTTTGGTTGAAAGGGTAAGGTATTTAGGGGATGCATATATGTTAGGTTTTGAGATGTATGATGATGAAAAAGATGAGAATGCAATAAAAGAGATCAAGAATTTGAACTATTACATATTCTCTTTGTATATACCTTCTTTAGAGAGAAAAGAGTTCTTTGACGAGTTTGAGAGGAAGGGTATAAAGGATATGTACTTATTAGGAAAAGACTGGTGTTTAGAGTATTTTGATACTATTTTTGAAAGAACATATACTAAGTTTGATAAGCACTATTTAGAAAGCCAGATGTGTGAAAGTGGGTTGAATATAGTGAAGGAGAATATGAATGGAAAGGGTAAGAACATTTTTAAAGAGAGTGAAGGTTCTGTAATATATCAAGGAGATGAGAAGAAAGGTTTACATACAAGGGTATTTGTGAATAGCGAAGGATTGCCAACATATGAAGCAAAGGATCTAGCTTTAGCTTTTAAAAAGTTTGAAGAGATATCTTTTGACGAGTCTGTGATAATTACGGCAGAGGAACAAACATCTTACTTTAAAGTGGTTTTCGATGCTCTTTCGCAATTGGACCCTGAGGTTGCTAGAAGGTTGAAACATTTCCCTCACGGTATGGTTAAGCTCCCTGGTGCAGAGAAGATGTCTAGTAGGAAAGGTAAGATTATAGAGGGTGAATGGTTATTAAATGAAACTAAAAAAAGAGTAGAGGAAACAATGAGATCTAGTGGAAAATGGAGTGAAGATGAAATTTCAAATGTAAGTGACACGATAGCTATTGCTGCTGTTAAATATTCATTCATTAAAGTCTCAGTTGGAAAGGATGTCATATTTGATTTTGATAAGGCTACGAGTTTCGATGGGGACACTGGCCCGTATCTGCAGTATGTATTTGCAAGGTGTAACTCTTTACTAAAAGATGGTGGTTCAAAAGGGAACTTGAAAGAGGTCAAGGAGTTGGATGCCCATACAAAAGAACTATTAAGAGTAATCAGCAAGTACAAGACAATACTGCTAAGCTCTGCCTTAAACTATTCTCCTTCAACGTTATGTACATATCTGTTTGATTTAGGTCAAGCATTTAATACCTTTTATCAAAATGTTAGGGTATTGGATTCTGAGAATAAAGAGTTTCTTTTAGAAATTGTAAACGCCACTGCTAAGTGTATGAAACACGGTCTTAATGTATTGGGTATTAAGGTTGTTGATAGAATGTAATTTTTTATATTTCTTAATTTGAAATCATTTCTGAAAAAGTACGGGCTATTTATTCTAGCAGTCATATATATCTTAATCCCTGTTGACCTGATCCCAGATGTAATACCTTTTTTGGGTGGCTTAGATGATTCAACCCTAGTTATCTTAGGAGTCATCAGAGAGTATATTCAAAACAGAAAGAAACAAGTTAGCAACGGGGTGTAGTTCAGATGGCTAGAACGCTACGTTCGGGACGTAGAGGTCGCTCGTTCAAGTCGAGTCACCCCGATAAATAAAAAGAAGATACTCCAGAAACATTACGACTAGTTAGTAAAAGGTGTACAATAGCAAGCTAGTAACTAAACTGCTAACTGTCCACAAGCACCTTTTATTTCTTCTCCAAGGGACTTCCTAATAGTACAGGTTATACCTCTTTCCTGTAATATCTTTTGAAAGAGTGGAGTGTTTTTAGATTTCTTAAAAGATAGACACTCATTCTCATTGTAATTTATTAAATTAACAAGGCATAATCTGTTTTTTAATAGATTTGCAAGCTCTTTAGCGTTATCTACAGAATCATTAATATCTCTAAGTAGTACATACTCAAAAGTAACTCTCTTATTCGTTTTTTCTACATACTGATCTAATACTTTAAACAATTCTTTCATTGAATTATTTTTTGAGACATTTGGCATTAAATAATCTCTTAACTTTTGGTTAGGTGCATGTAAGCTAATTGCTAGCTTTACACCTAGGTTTTTGTTAATAAAGGACCTTAAATTTTGTACATAGCCCGAAGTTGACAATGTTACACGCCTTTTCGAAAATGCCAATTTGTTGTTATCAGTAATATCCATAATTGAGTGTGAAACACTTTTTAAATTTAAAAGTGGTTCTCCCATACCCATGTATACAATGTTTGTTATCTTCTCGTTCTTAGGTTTCAATTCCCTTGCAAAGTAGAGGATTTGATCTAATATCTGTTGTGCATCAAGAGACTCATTCAAACCCATCTGTCCTGAGGCACAAAATATACATCCTACAGGGCATCCACTCATACAGCTTACACACACGGTGTTTCTTCCTTTCTCTTTTATTAACACACTTTCTACGTAATTACCTTGAGTAGTTTTAAAAAGTACTTTTTGAGTATCACCGTTTTTTGAAAAAGTACTTGATTGAAATATTAATTTAGAGAAGGGTACCTCTTGTATTAGTTTTTCTCTTAATTCTTTAGGCCAAGTAGTAAGTTGCTCAAATGAAGAGATGTACTCTTTGTAATACTTTTGATTAAACTGAGTAACTCTGTACTTAGGTAAATCATATTTCTTTGCAAATTCTTTTATCATACCCTACAATTATACTACCTAAGTTAAATATTTACTGCTCATGGCTGTACAATTTGATTACATTGCTCCTAAGGGATGGAAACCTAAAAACCCTGATGAAGACTATCTAATAACTGAGATAGATATTGAGTTAGCTGATGGAATACCTGAGGATAAATTTGATGAAGCAGCAGGAAGCTGTGCTGCTGAAAGCTCTACTGGTACATGGACTAAGGTAGATGAGGGAAAGCATTCTGGTACTAAGTTGGCTAAGAAATTAAGGGCTTTAGCCTATGATCTCGATTCTAAGACAAAAACTTTTAAGATAGCTTACAAGAAAGAGATATTCGAACCTGGTAATATGGCAGGGATACTTGCTGGTATTGCTGGAAATATCGATAGCATGAAAATGCTTAAGGCATTTAGATTAATAGATGTAAGATTTCCTAAGAGTTTAGTTAAAAGTTTTCCTGGACCACAGTTTGGAATTGATGGTGTTAGAGAGTTTATGCAGATTGAGAGGGGACCTTTGATGTGTACTGTGCCTAAGCCAAAAATTGGTAGAACCGCAAAGGAGCAGGCGTATTTAGCTAAAGTTCTTTTTACTGCAGCTAATGGTGAGTTTCAAGGTATTAAGGATGATGAGAATTTAACTAGTTTGTATTTTAATA
>CAZQRG010000003.1:0-18063 GCA_964595745.1 uncultured Candidatus Saccharibacteria bacterium
ATAGAAAATATTCAGGTTTTACCCTAGTAGAAATGCTTATCGTAATGGGTATCATAATTATCCTTATGGCGGTAGGTATAACTGCAGGAAGATTTGCTATTAACAGAGCAAATGATGTGGCACATGCTGATGCTGCAGACAAGTTATTTGTTGCAGTACAGTCATATATGACGGATGAAAGAGAATATCCAGTGTTGACAGATTTAGAGGCGGATCTATTGGCTCCAGCCGGACAGACTGCAGGAGGACAATTGTCGCCGTATCTTACAAAAGGAGAATTTGAAGGTGGTACAGATGCAACCTATTACTACTGGACTGATACAAAATCTGCACTTGTTTGTGTTTCAAAAGGAGGGCCTAGTGATGAAGATGCAAGAGGTTTCTACTGCTCTGGTAATGGTTTCGAAGCAGAGGGTGCACCAGCTGTCGCTGGAAAGGATGTTAAAGCAAATGAAACCGGTTGCCCTGGTAGTGGAACTTGGACTTTAATACAAGATTGGAATAATAAGGATGGTGTGTTTGGCGATAGCGATGCTTCTTGTACTGTTGTTGTTCAGTGAATTTATTAACAAAGAGAACCAATTTGTTGACCCCCTCATCTGAGGGGGTTTCTCTTTCTAAGAAAATATATATAATTAGATATGCATATATATTTTACATTTGTTTTATTTCTATTAGGATTAGTACTTGCTAGTTTCTTTAATGCTTTAATGTATAGAATAGATAACGGATATAAATATCCAGATATATTTATTAAAGGATCTCACTGTGAGAAGTGTAGTAAACAGTTAACTGCATATGAGTTAATACCTATACTCTCATATATCTTTTTTAAGGGGAAATGTTCTAAGTGTGGGTATAGAGTCCCCTTGTACTATCCTGTATCCGAATTATTACTAGGTATCGGTATGGGTAGTATATATTACTACTCTCTTCCTTTTATCTTCTATATTGTTCTACTCTTTTTCTTCTCGTTTTCTTACTTTGATAGGATATATAAAGGGGTACCACAAGTATTAGTGAATGTATATTTAATAGTATTGGTAATATACTTCTTTATTATTTTAATATTCCAAGATAGTATTCCACAAAACTCTATATTAGTAGGACTTATTGTATCTGCAGTAATACTAATATTAGGAAAGGTACTTAAGAAACCATTTGGTATAGGGGATATATTGGTATTAATAGGGTTAAGTATTGTATTTAGTCTTAACCTATATATTGGATATATATACATATTCTTAATACTATCCTCTTTGTATTCGGTACTATTAGTTGTACTTAAGAAAGCCTCTTTTAAATCCTCTATTCCCCTACTCCCATTTATGTTTGCATCTTTATCCATCCTATTTCTTTTCAATGAATATATTATTGAAATATTAGAGAGAATCTTTTATTTGAAATAGATAGGATACAAATTCTATATTGAGTACTTGTTCATTTTCTGTTAAATTATATATAGCTATATTATTGTTACTGTCCATGAAAAAGAAAAGAAAATTCCTTCCAAGTTATACTCTGTTAGAGATGTTGCTAGTTATGGCTATATTTATAATATTGGGTGCAATGGGGGTTGGAGGATATATTGGTACAAGAGAGACATTGGTTGCAAGAGAAAATATTGAGGTTTTAAAACAGGATATACGATCTGCGAGATTAAAGGCAATGTTGTTAAAGAAAGGAATTGATAGTAATTGGTTGTATGGTATTGGAATAGATTTTTCTGAGATAAATAACGGTAAGTATAAAGTTATGAAATGGTGTTCTCCATTTGAAGATTTCGGGAATGCAATAACTAGATCTAAGGTATTAGGGTGGGATTCGGGTAAGAAGATTGGAGATGGAACGCCACCATTACTAAATGGATATCTTCCAGTAACTCCATATACAGATTCTTGTATAAATGGTCAATCTTCTCTTTCTTTAATGACGGGTGATAATAAGGTTGAACTCATAAAGGTTAAAAACGATATCAGTATTATTGGTGATGCAAGGTACCTAGTATTTGAAGCATTAACAGGAAGAGCTTTTTTCTATGATTCATTAGGAGTACCAATTAACTATTCTGGTATGGGAGTATATGATGGAACAAAATTGTTAGATATTGTATTAACAAGAAAAAGGAGTTCAAAATATGATGTTTTATCAATATATCCTGAATCTGGATTAATAATACATCATATATATAGCAATGCTGATAAGAATTGTGAGTCTAATTGTATTACACTTGGTGGTGTAAAGTATAAAAGATATGGAATAATGGATGAGATTAATTCATATAGAGAAGAAATATGAAGATAGATATATTAAACAAAAAATATGACTCATTAGGTTTTGTAGAAGCATTAATCGCTTTAATGGTATCTAGTATTGTGGGTGTAATATTAATGCAAATATCTGCATCTACACTTAGAGAATTACATCAGTTAGATATACAAGATGCTGTTGCTCGTTATGCAGTTTCAACAGCTGTCAATTTGCAAAAAATAGCTACTCAAGATATGACTAAGGCAAATGATGAAAAAACTCTAAGTCAATTAGCCATAAATTATTGTTATGGTTTCGATGTTACTGATGGAAGTATAGAAGTAGGATCACTTTATCAGGTTGATAAGGATAGAAGTGCATATAGTAACAAATCCCTAGTTGATGCAGATCTAGAATACTTCAGGATATTTTGTGTTAGAAGTAATCCAGGCGATGCTAAGAAGATTATTGTTGAGATTATTGTAGGATCAAATAAAATGGATGGTGAAGTTACTAGTGATAAAGATGTTAAAGATTATTCATATTATGCAGTTATAAATAAATGAGAAAAGATATTAAAAAATACAATGGTTTTAGTCTTATTGAAATGCTTCTTACGATAATGATATTGTCTGTAGTAATGTTGCTAGTTGCTTCTACTTTAAATACTGTTATTAAAGTATCTAATACAGCAAATAGTAAGAATTTAGCAAGAAGTGATATCAACTATATTATGGATCAGTATAGTAGATTAATAAGTAATTCTGATTTAGATGATATATACCTATATAACTCTGCTAATTATAATTCAAATGCTGGTACATATAATCCAAGTATTAGATATCTGGGTGTGGATGCAAATGGTATTCCTGTAATTAAACCTGGAGGAGGTGAAAATCTTGATCTGTATGAAGCAACCAACAGACCCATTGATGGAGCTGTAGGTACTGAAATTCATGTCCGCTTGTATGGATATCCTCTATGGACATGTTTAGGGTATTTCAGGGATGAAGCTAACAAATATGGATATATTGTAAAAACAACAAGAGCGGACCTTTCTAATCATGCAGATTGTTTTGGAAAAGATGCAATTATAAATATTCTTCATTCTTTCTCAGTAGATGCAACTAATTTTAGTATACGATATGTTGATATAGGTGATAATAAAAATAGTATGTTTATTATTAATGCAGGACTGACTCCACTTTATTGGCCTGTTTCTGATTCCTTCCCAGTTACTAAAGAGGTTAATAGACAGATTGTTATATCCACTGAATCGTTGACATGGTATTAGTTTATTGGTAATTTAATAATATATTTAAATATGATTAGAAGTATGAAAAAATATTCAGGTCAGGCCATAGCAATAATCATGATTGTACTTGTAGTTGCTACAGTAATTGGAGCATCTCTTTATTCTAGAATGGTTAGAAATAGAGGGGAGATTGTTGATACAAGAGAGTCTCAAAGAGCACTTGAACAAGCAGATAATATATTAGATGCTTTTATTTCTTCAGATTTAGCAATATTACAAAATATTCTTGCTACTGATTTGGTTTCAGCTCCAGAGAATATTTTAGATTTTAACTCTATATCTGCTCTAACAACATTTTTTGATGCAAAAGGTTTAACGGGTATTTCTGAGATTACGGGTAATTCAAATATTATTGACTATGAATGGTGTGAAGATGCTGATGGATCATCATCGATTGAAACAAAAATTAGTTATGCAGAAGAAACTGACGAAGTCTTTTACAATGTTGGAGATGTAATGGCAATAAATGTTCTAAAAGCTAGACCTGTAGATCCAGCATGTAAAGCTACACTTACTTTTACACCAGGAGGAAATGGAGATCATCTTTTTACTATAAAGTATGTATATATGGATAATAGTGGGAATGTTTATCCATATAAATTAGAGGACATGTCACTATATTGTCTAGATGATGCTCAAGTATGTCCTTCTGTTGCCCCTACTGATTCAATCACACCTCCTATAATGACTAATGGGAGTAAACTTGATAATATTCTACTTAATACAGCAAATCTTTATGAAGTAAGGGTACTCCCTTTGAAAGAGAAATTGGGTATTTCAATTCAAACCACCAAAGAGTGTGGAAACAATTTTAAGAATTACAAAATATCTGCTAAAGTTAACTGCAAAGGAGATACTAGAGAGAAACAGGTAATTATTCCAAATGCAAATAACATGGGTTACAATCCCCTATTCGATTATACTATTTACAATGCTAATGGAACTTTAAGTCCAAATTAAATTTTTTAAAATATATTTATGGCAGATACAAAAAAAATATTAGTAGTAGAAGATGAAGCTCCTCTATTAGATTCATATGCTGAGTTGGTTGAAACCGCTGGATATGTTGCAATGAAAGCACTAGATGGGTATCAAGCACTCGATTTATTAGCTAATAACTTAGATCAGATAGATTTAGTATTACTAGATTTAATGATGCCTGGTGTTGATGGTCTAGAGGTATTAAAAACAATTAAGAATAACGAAGAGAAATATGGGAAGATGCCAATAGTGGTACTAACTAATATGACTAGTGAGTCTGTAGTTAAAGAAGCATTTAATATGGGTGCTACCTCATATCTTGTTAAAACAGATTTAGACTATGAGGGATTAGTAAAAGAGTTGGCAAAATTCTTTGGGTAGTATTTATAAATTAAACTGCTTAGGAGATGAATGGTATTAAATCATTTAAAGGGGTTTTAAATAGGGGTATATATATTCTCCTTTCATTGTTACTTCTTCTCTTAGTAATATGGTTAGGATTTTCTTTCTTTTCTATGAAGGGTGATAGTCAATATTTGAAAACGGCAATTAAAGTTGTGGATAATGAGCTGACAAAAAAGGTTTTATCAAGTTCCTATAAAAGAGATGGTAAGTATATTAAATATAGGTATGATATTGTTCCTATTAGCATCTCCTATGAGAAAGATTTTTATGTAATTGAGGGCTACGACAACAACTTCTTGTACTTCTTTGAAGATGTAGAGGATGCTAAGTTTAATTATTCATTAGAAAAGTCCAAGGGAGAGTTTGATTTCACAGTTCTAAAAGAGGATCAACCTATTTCGTTGTTCTTTGTTTACAGAGTAGACAACGACTTAAGATATTTTGCAGAGTATTCAGGTTGTGCGTTAAAAAAAGTATATGCTCAGATATTTAATATAGAGAATGAATATTCTAAGGGAATATGTACAGTTAATAGGAAAGCATATAAATGGGAGGTTGAGGTAATTGAGAAACAGTTTGAAAATGAATAAAGTAATAATTAATAATAAAGAATGAGAAAAAAAAATATTGTTGGAGTATTAGGGGTTGTATTTTTTCTTTTTGCTTTTTCAGCAATATTCTTTTACTCAGCTAACCAAGTTGAAGCGTCATGTAGTTACTGGTGTTGTGATAGAGGCCCTGAGCCTGGATCTGGTAGTGATTGTGGGGATAAAGTAGATAGACGTCAGGCAGATGATAATGGTGATTGCGCAGAGCCATATATGGGATATGATGATAACGGTGTAGATATGTGCTGCTCACCATATTATGGTTATGGAGATACCTGTGGAGGTGGGGGGGGAGATGTTCCTTGTACTGCCTGTGTTCCTGTTTGTCAAGCTCCGTTATTAGGGACTGAGAAATTAGATATATATAAAGTGCCTAAAGCTTTCTCCTGTACTGATAGTGAACCTGCAGGTTGTACTGGGGGTAAAACTCGTTATACAAAATGTTGGGAAGAGCCTTCACCACAGCCTACAATATCGCTATTTATTCATCCTGAGAATTTAGAAACATCTTTAGGATTTACCTCTGATACTCACACAGGTGGTGGTACGTATTCTAGTAGTAAGGATGATAGTGTCAATGATGTTATGCCCTACTCATCTACTAGATATTCAAAAGAGGACAACACTTTCTATATGAATGCAGGATTTGTTGATACTGACCTTAAAATTGAAGCAATATATGTTTGGTTTACACAAAACTCAACAAAACCTCTAACTCCTAAAAAACTAGATTTGGATAGCAATGTTACTCCATTAAAATATGGTACAAACAGCAAATCAGATTTTGGTTTTATGATGAATTATAGAGATGATCAATGGGTACCATATGTTCCAGCAATCAATGGAGATGGGGATGATGATACAGATTGGTGGAAGAAAGCAGGAGACTACAAAAAGATACAAGTTGTAGATGGCAAGAGTGTATTCTCAATACCTGGGAAGAATGGAGAGATTATTGCTAATGTCGTTATATATTCAATAACTAGAGGTAACGATGGTAAAACAGTTGAATTAAAATTGGGAATAAGTTTCAAAGAAACTGAAGCTCCATACTATTTGTTAGATAAGGCAGCCAATGAAGGAAAATATAGCATATGGTTAATGGCAAATGATAAGTTTGGATTTACGCCATATGATAACTATACGCAACCAGCTAGTGTAGTTACTGCTATTCATAATAGGTGGAAAACTAATGAAAGGATAAGGTTTTATGATCAGTGGTTAAATACGGGTCAAAGTTGGAATATTGATTACTCTCAACCAGCCGTGAATTTTTCAATTGAACCAAATGATAGAACTAGCTTAAAACTAATGTGGGAATTTGTTGATAAACCAACGTCTCAGTTTTCTGATTTGATAATTAATTTGTACAAGAGTGACAAATTAATTGTAGATGGTGAGGTTAAGTTAAATAATATAGTAAGTAATGGAGGATCAACAGATGTTAAATCCCCATTTGATTTAAGAGTGAAAGATAATGAAGATATAATTGGACATCTAAGATATGGATCTGAAAATCAAAATTATATATTAAAGATTAGTGGTGGTAGTGGAGCTGGATCTGCTATTTTGAAATTCTCAGGAGACATAGGACAGGGTCAACTTATCGCTTTTGCGACAGGTTTTGATAAGGGAGGGAATACCAATCTTTCAAGTCAGGTAACTTTTGATTTAAGAGATTGGTTAATTACTCAAGGTGGTCTACTCCATTCCAATCTTATAGATATAAACGTTAGAGAATCACAGGAGAGTTGGTGGAATATTAAATTACTAGATAGGATAAAGTATACCGATACAGACCTATCTACCGAGTTAGTCGGAATTAAAGATGCTACTGTTAAACCAAGTTCACCTATTAAAGCTGTTGATACAAAGGGGTATATGATTAGACCTTACTTACCTCGTGATGTAGAGGGTTACTACTCTACTCTTAAAGGGTTATTTGATAGAAGGAAAACCTCTATTCCAAATATTAAAGATTTGGGTAATATCTCAGAGCTTTCGGGCAATCTTTTAGGAAATGCTCCTGGTATTAATGATATAGCAATAGGAGTAGCAAAAGATTTAAGAGTCCATAATAATTTTGTATGTGATAGGTCTGGAGTATTTTTTGTTTCTGATAAATTAACAATAGATGGAGAGATTAAAGGAGCAACAAATACAGGTGGTGTTCAATATTTAACTCCAGAAGATACAAGTATAGATCAAATGGAGTATACAACTGACCCTATCATTCAATCGGTATATGTTTCTAGTTCAGGAAAAGTTGCTGGTAAGGGGGGAACAGTAACTACATCAACAGATGGATATACATATCATAAATTTACAGCAGATGGGACATTCTCTGTAACAAACAGTGGGAATGTAGAAGCTTTAGTTGTTGGAGGAGGAGGTGGTGGTCGTCAAAATTATGGTGAAGGAGGCTCAAGTGGTGGAGGAGCGGGTGGTGTTGTTAGTGGTTCTGTTTTTGTTAGTTCAAGTGTCCCTGTGACAGTGGGTGCAGGGGGAGCTGTAAATAGTAATGGAAAGAACTCGGTTTTTGACAAATTAATTGGGATTGGAGGAGGATACGGTGCAGGTGCTAGCGGTGGTGCAGGTGGAACTGGAGGAAGTGGTGGTGGTGGTGTACCTGGAGGGTTAGGAACTTCAGGACAAGGATATTCAGGAGGTAAAAGTTTCATTAATGCTGGGAATGCAAATGGAGGAGGAGGTGGTGGTGGTGCTGGAGGAGTCGGTGCAGATGCGGGGACAGCTACATCGGGAACTTATAAAACAAGAAATGGAGGAAATGGAGGTCCGGGAACAGCTGCTTATTCATCTTGGTTAACGGCAACATCTAGTGGTGTTGATGTTGGTGGTGTAAGATATGTCGCTGGTGGTGGTGGTGGTGGTGATTATGGTACATGTGATGATGATACAAGTGGTTTAGGTGGTATAGGAGGGGGTGGTAGAAGAGGTTCTGCGGGTGTTAAGAATACAGGAGGAGGAGGTGGTGGTGCATGTGAGTATCCTGACAAAACAACTGATCCTGGTGACAAAGGTGGTTCTGGTTTAGTTATTGTTAGATATCCTACTGTAGCAGGTTTACTTGCTTACTCAGATTCATCAGTAAAAACAGAAGGATCAACCTACTCTCTAAAGGGAATTGCAAAGGCTTCTTTATCAGCTAATCAAACATTAACAAGAAATATTGCTACTTCAATTGATCTCTCTAATGCAACTACTGTAACATTCTTTATTAGATCTTCAAGAACTGGAGAGAATATTAAAATAGGGTTTAGAGATGATGGTGGTTATACTATTCAATCTACTCCGAGTATTTCTAAAGTTAATGAGTTCCAAAAAGTTACGGTACCCTTATCGGGTATTGATGGTTTAGACAGGGATAAGATAGGAAGAATAATAATTACTATCGTTAATGCTTCTTCTGATAATACTTTTCATATTGATAGTATTAAAGCTCAATATGAATCAATACCAATAATTAATCAGGATAAAGATAATAGAAATGCATGTATATTTATTGTTGGTGGAGAGGTAGATATAAAAGAGGGAGGCAAATCATCAAAGAGTGGTAATCTAGAATATGATGAAATTAATGCATATATATTAGCAGATGGAATAATAAATATTAGGAAAGAGGTAGGATCTACAATTTATGATGGTCTATATATCAATGGTGGTTTACACACATTAAACGAATCTGGAGTTATGATGTATAGGAATTTAAAGTTAGGTGATAGATTTAAGTATCCTGCTTTAGTAGTAGATATGCATTCTAAGTATGGGGTATTAGCTAGAACAATTTTTGGTAGTCCTGTTAATATACAAAAAACAGAGATAGGAATAAAACCATATTAATGTATTTCTTTAAATTGAAGACAACCCCTACTCTTTCTGATATATTAGATTAAGGAAAATTCTTATGAGAATAAAGAAGAAAACATTTTACATAGTCTTGCCTTTGTCTATACTAGTAGTTCTTTTACTACTCCTTTTTGTTTTTTTAATGGGATGGTTTGGTAATGCACCTAAACTAAATAGGTATGGTTCTTTAATAGAGACATGTGAGGTAGAAAAGAAGCTATTTAAAGTATTAGTTAAGTGTGATGTATTTATTAATAAAACATCACAAAAGGATGGTAAAAACTGTTTAGATTTAACAGTAGTTAATAAAGAAAATACAAACATATTACCATTAGAGGTATGTGAGAAAGAGAAGGTATTAGATATATCAGACCCAGTATTAGATACGGATATGAAAGTACCTTTGCATATGGTATTTGAATATACCTACTTACCTCCTCTATCCTATGGTATATCACATATATCAATGGAGTTGATGGAGGATGGGGAGATATCTACTGTGGTTTCAGGTTTAAGTAAAGAGGGTATGAACATTCAAAATGTAAGATTTCAAGAGAGAGTTGATTGGGAGAAGAAAGGATATTATATTCAAGAGTCAGAAAAGTTTATAGAGGGAATGAAGATAGGAATAATTACTTTTGTACATACCAAAGTAAAAGAAATATCATTAGATAATAATGAAATTTTATTAGATGTAAGTATAAGTATAAATGGAGTGATGAGAGATACCCAAATAAGAGTAAGAGAATTTGAATATTTAACGAATAGATTACCCTCAGAGCCAAAAGAAATTACAAATGAAAATATTTCAGAGATAGATATTACGAAATCACATGATTTAAGATTTATTTATATTCCAAAGAATACAAGTATTAATAAAGATGTTGTCAATAATTATTGTAGTGGTAATGAAATAAAATGGCCAGCTATATGTTATAAAAAGGATAATCTGGAAAAGTATATTTTAGATAAGCCGGTAGATGAATATATTGAAGGCTCTTTTGAGAAATTAATGTTTATTACATTTTTTAGAAATGAATAAAATAAACATAATACAATTTCTTTTATTAATATTTACATCTTTTGGATTCTTAATCCATATTAATAAGGAAAAAGTATATGGCTATTCATGTGCTTCTGGTTATTATTGTTATGATAGCCCCGAATCTTGTGGATCTGGTTGGGATGCAGATGGAATAGTTTACGGATGTAACCCAGATCTTAATTGTTTTTGTACGGAATATTGGTGGGATTGTTGTGGGACTGATACCAATTGCTTTGGTGGAAAAGACTTATACTCAACGAAAGAACTATGCGAGGCTGGTGGATCAACTAATATTCATACAGGTTGTTGTAATAAAATATCCTGTACATTATGTACTCCAGGATCAGCACCCTCTTGTCCAACTGGAACAACAGAGGGTAATACTGGTGATGATTGGGGTTCTACTTCTACTTGCTGTAATAACTCTAGCGGATGCTCTAAGCCTCAGACTTGTGATACAAGAGATTGTGATTGTGAAATATGTACGATAACATGTGATGCTCCATATTCTAGTACTGCTGGGACTTTTGGTTCAAAAGTATTCTCCTGCAGAAATGGAACTAGTGATACCCCAAATAGAGATAAAAAATGCTCTTTAACTGAAGGTACTTGTTACTGTACCTCTCATTGTACTCCCCCACTCTGTCCTGATCCCTTGTTACCAACAGCAACAACATCTCCTACAGACCCTAATATGATACTTGATGATCTGATGAAATGTGAAAATGATTGCTCCGTTGCTCAGTTTAGGGACTGTTGGGAAACCCCTTCTCCTCAACCAACTGAGAGTTTGGTAATAAATAATGATGCTGCGAATTTCTATGGCTTTAGTAGTGCAACACATTCAGGAATTCCCGACTTAAATGTTCATACAGGGAATTTAAATGATCCGATTAATATGGTTGCAACATTTTCAGATAACAATGGAGCAAGTGATATAGAGGGTCTATTCGTATGGTTTAGAGATGTTGGACTTGGCTTAGGAGTACCGAATACTCCAGTTTTGATATCTACAACAACAGGAGCTGCTAAGGCACCAGATATAGGTAGTTGGGGTTTTATGATGCGAAAAGAAGGAACCAACTGGGTGCCATATATACCAAATTATATACCTTCTCCAAATAATGAATGGAAAAAGACGAGTTTTACTTTGGGAGATACCTTCTATATAAAAGGTCCAGATGGAAACAATATGGTAAGAGTAAAGAGAAATAGTATTACAAGTAATCTAACTAATGTAGTAATGGATTTTTCAATAGGATTTTCAGGTGATGATATCTCTACAATGGTAAAAGAAACTACATATAATATACTTTTAATGGGACTAGATGAATTTAGTTTTACTCCATATGATAACTATTCGTTCACTGTTCCTGTTCCTCGTTGGGATAGGTATTGGAAAGAAAACCAACTAAGATACAGAGAATCACCACTAGTAGCTCAAACATATGCAAAGGATTGGTCATATTCAAATGCACCAGCTTGGAATGGAAATACTTGGACTGTAGATAAAAAACAACCAGATATAGCCTTTATAAATGACACACCATCAGTATCAGGTAACTCCATTGTAGTTGAGTGGAGAGCAACAGATAGTGCTGATGGTAAGGGATTGTATGCGGTAGTAGGAAATATTTTCTTAAGTGCAGAGGCAGTGGAAGATAGACACCCAATTACTCTTTCAAGTACTACTCCTGGAGTGTTACTTAGTCCTACTTTCACCCCTATTACTGATACTAATGGTGCTGGGAAATTAGATTCAGGATGGGCTTTCAAAATATTAACTAATGGTGCTAGCAGTAATACAGGAAAGATATATATAGATATTGGAGCAAATAGAACGGATAGTATAGTTTTCTTCTTAACAGTTTTTGATAATGCAGGGAATATGAATCCCGTCAATGTATCAGAACTATTTGATCTTAATGATTGGTTTGTAACAGATGGAGGACTAGCCTACTCTAAAGGAGGAGCTAGTTTTAAAGTAAAAGATCTAACTGGAATGATTAGTACTTGGGAAGGGATACTCCCTCCTTTCACTACTGATGTAACCGAATCTTTAATACCAAGTAAGGCAGATTACTCAAGTGAGATGTGGGGAGAGGGAGATAGTGCTATTCTTAATACACTGTTCCATAGTGATGTGACAAATAGCTTTAGCATTAATAATTTCAAATTTGCAGAGGTGGATGGTTACTATGATACCCTTATGAAAGCATACGAAAAGAATAAGGGAGGAATACCCTCGTTAAAAGAAAAAATCATAGAAAATGACGAGACATTAAGCAACAAATTAACTACGGGTAACCTTTGTCATAATTTGAAATATTGTGTTTTAAATGTTACAAAAAATGTAGTTGTAAGTTCTGATCTAAACTGTGATACAAAAGCTGTAATTTTCGTTGGAGGGGATCTAACAATTAATCCTCCTTTTACTAATAGCAATTTTGGGCAAGATGGTTGTATATTTGTCGTAAATGGGGATGTAATGATAAAAGAAGGAACAGATGCAGTTTCTTCAGGTTTCGCATATGACCAGATTGATGCCTTCATACTAGCAGATGGTAAGATAACGATCGGACATGAACTATTAAAAGTGAAGGAAGAAGAAAGTCCAGAGATTATTGATAACGCAGATGTTCCTACTAATTGGTATATAGTACCAGGTAGTGGTACTGATGTATCTCATTCTGTAGATAAAGCACCAGACCCGGCGGTACCTGAAGGAGGTTCCGTACAAATTGATACTGATGATAAATTGGACACAAAACAAATAGATTATATGGGATATGCATCAGATGCTGCTGCTAGTGCAGCATATGTTGCTTCAACATTTACAGCAACAGGAGGAACAAAATACACATCTGGAGGATATAACTATCACAAATTTACTGCAAATGGAGTATTCACAGTACCAGTCCCTATTAGTGTTGAAGCATTAGTAGTTGGAGGTGGAGGAGGAGGAGCAGGAAATTATGGTAATGGAGGCGCAAGTGGTGGAGGTGCTGGTGGTGTAATCAAGGGTGATGTTCTAGTAAATTCAACTGTATCAGTAGTAGTAGGTGCAGGAGGTGCTGTAAGTAGTGTTGGTAAGAATTCAGTATTTTCTTCGCTGGTAGGTTATGGTGGTGGTGGTGGTACATATAGCTCTGCTGGAGGCAGTGGAGGAAATGGTGGTGGTGGTGTACCAGCTGGTATTGGATCGCAAGGATACAACGGAGGATTAGGACATATTGAGGGGAATCTTTCTGCAGGAGGTGGTGGAGGAGGAGCTGGTTCAAAGGGTAAAAATGGTATAAGTAGCACAACGGGTGGAGGTGCTGGAGGAGCAGGAACAAATACATATTCAACTTGGTTAGTTGCTACTAGCAGTGGTGTGTCACATACTGATGGCTTAAGTTATATAGCTGGAGGAGGAGGTGGTGGTGATTATGGTAAATGTACGGATAATACAAGTGGGCTTGGGGGTTTAGGTGGAGGTGGCCGTAGGGGCTCGGCTGGTGTAGCAAATACAGGTGGTGGAGGTGGTGGTGCATGTGAATATCCTGAAAGTAAAAATTCTCCAGGAGGTGCCGGAGGCTCTGGTCTTGTTCTTGTTAGATATCCTAACACAGCAATTCAAGTGTATTCTGAGGCCTCAATTAAACAACAGGGAAGTTACGCTCTTAAAGTTTTTGCTCCTAAGGATATGTCTCTTAATCAGACAATAACAAAAACATTTGCTACTCCAATTAATCTTTCTGATTATTCGGGTATATCCTTCCAACTTAGATCTACTAGGCTTGGGAGTAATATTAAGATAGGATTTAAGGATAGTGGGGGGACTATTACTGAAATAACTCCGAATATTACAGTGGTAAACGGATATAAAGAGTATAGAATTAATCTCGCAGATGTATCAAATAAAAATAAGGATGCAATTAAAATTAATCAGATTGTTATAACAATACTAAATGCGAGTGAAGATAACACATTCTATATTGATGATGTTAAAGCTCTTATTTCAGAATCTCAAGGTGACGTAATTTCTCTAAATAAATATATACCTCCTAAAGTACCAAGAGATATGTCTGAGTACACCACACTTACCTTCTATGTTAAATCAACTATAGCAGGCCAGAATATGAGATTTCAATTTGGAGAAAAAACTCCAACCGAACAAACAAAGGATATAGTAATAACTACTGCAAAAGTTTGGCAAACAGTTGTCTGGGATATATCAATGATTAATGTTAATAGTAGAGATAGGGTAAGCTATTTTGAATTTGTAATTACAGATGCTCTAACGCCCTTTACTTTCTGGTTTGACCATATTACTAATGGAGGAGCACCTCCTCCAGATCCTGCAGATTCAGAGGAGATAGATGGGTTGTACATAAATGGAGGATTAATGTCATTGAGTGCTCAGTCTCCAAGTATCGATGTAAACAGATATTTAAGGTTAGAAGAGAGATTAAGTTATCCTGTATTAGCAATAGATTCTCATCCTAAGTATGGAGAATTAGCAAGGACATTCTTCGGAAGTAATTTCAGAATGCAAAAAACAGAGGTAGGTTTTAAACCTTACTAATTTTCTGCTATTATATTAATAGTCATAATTTAACTGTCCATATACTATGGCTAAATTGCCAGATCATGTCGGCATAGACTTTGGAACTCATACTGTAAAAGCCGTAGAACTTAAGAATATTCTTTCTACACCACAGTTGGTGAATTTAGGTACTCAATTAACTCCAAAGGGGGTGATTAATAGCGAAGAGAAACAGGATCAAAAAAAATTAGCAGAAGCTCTCAAAGTACTCTACTCTACCTCAAAGATTAAAAATGTAAATGTAGTTATGGCTCTTCCTGAGTTTTCAGTTTTTACTAGATTCTTAGAATTCCCTGGTGTTAAGAAAGAAGAATTAAAACAAGCTGTATATTATGAAGCTAAACAGTATATTCCTGTTCCAATAGATGAAGTACAGATGAGTTATGTAATAATTGGATTTAACGAAGAGAAGAATGCTCCAAGAGTATTACTAGTTGCTGCTCCAAAAAAGATTATTGAAATATATATGAATGTTGCTAATTTCGCAAATCTTGAACTAATTGCTATTGAAACAGAATCTGTTGCTATGGGTAGAGCTATGTTTAGAGCTATGAAGAAAAAGGATTGTGTTATGTTAGACTTTGGAGCGAATAGTACAGATATGAGTATTATGATAGAGGGGGCATTAGTGTTCTCTCAAAGTATATCTATTGGATCAGACGCTCTAACACAGGCAATAGTTAACAAGTTTAATTTTGATTTTAATCGTTCTGAAGAATTTAAAAGGAATTACGGATTACTACCTACTGTTTTAGAGGGAAAGATATATAGCGCATTGAGTCCAATAATAGAATCAATAATGATAGAGGTAAGAAGAGGTGTGGAGTTTTACAAAAATAAGACAATGAGTGGTCCACCAAATGAGTATCTACTTAATGGAGATGGTGCCCTACTTCCTGGTTTAACAGAGTATGTTTCTAAATCACTAGGGGTTAGTGCACAAATTGCAAATCCATGGTTAAATATAGCAGTAGATAATAAATTTAAAAATCTAGTTGTTAAATCGGGTTCCTCTTACTCAGTAGCAATAGGTTTAGCATTAAAAGATGAATAACGAAGATCAAACACAACTAAATAGTAATTCTCAGGAGGTAACGGGAGCTGCTCAATCTCCTAATCCCTTTCTTAAAGAGGTTCCAAAATTACCTACACAAGAGAAACAAACTGAAGCTCAACCCTTAGAAAATCAAGTAGAACAAGGTGTAAATTTAATTCCTTCTATGACTAAGGAGGAAAAAATCCATGTAAGAAAAAAGAATACTTTAAATATTGGATCCTTACTAAGTATAATTGTTTTATCTACTATCGCGATAAGTATTGTTGGTTTTAATATTATTTCTAAGGCACAACTTAATGCAAAGAAAAGTGCTTTAGCAAGAATAGAAAAAAGTGTTGATTCTAAAATTGATAAAATTATTTCTAATAATGCAATACTATCAAGAGTTAAGCTATATGAGGAAGTTAAAAAAGGTGGTTTTTCTCATAAGAAGATTATTGAATTTCTAAATGAGATGGCAGGAAAAGTAAGTGGTATATCATATAGAAGTATTACTATTTCTGAAGAGTTGGATTTTGAGGTATCAGGGAAGTCACCAGATTTAGAACAATTATCAAGACTTTGGTATTTACTTGGTATTAATGAAAATATTGAAACAATTAATTTAGGTTCTGTAAGTAAGGGAGCTGATGGGGCTACATTTTCTTTTGAGGGAAAACTTATTTTAGACAACTTTAAAAACGATTAATATGGCATTATTTACATCACAATCAGCAAAAAAGAAACAACAAGAGATGGCTGCAATAAACCAGAAAGTTAAGAAAACTAAACTAGGGTTTGGAGATTTAATTATTCCTATTGCTTCTGGTGCTGTTTTTATCATTCTTTCTTTTGCAGTATTTGTTCCAATGGCTAAATCCGCGTTTGAATATCTTGATGAGATTAAAGTAACACAGGAAAAGATTGACCAGTTAGATAAATTAGATAAACAACTAAAAAAGTTAGATGAGAACCAACTTAATGATGATGTACTAACAGCTCGATCAGTTATACCAAAAATACTATTAGTATCAGATCTTGTTTACTACTTAGATGGTCTTGCAACATCACTAGAATTAAGTGTTAGTGAACTTTCCTCTGCAGATAGCATTAATGGTGTGACTGGACCATTAGAGTACAGTGGAGCGTATGATAAAGTAATTGCATTTTTAGATGATGCTCAGAATGTTTCTCCATACATGCTAAGACTAGAAAATGTTGAGGTAAGTGCAAGAGAGGGTGAGCAACTTCAAGCTTCGACATGGAGTATTTCACTTCAAATTAGTGGTTACTATATGGCTGAAGAAGAAAAAGAACCATCCATTTATGCTCCATTTCAAGCATATACCGAGTATCAGGACATAATAGATATCTTTAAAAAGAAAGCTGAGAGTCTGGATTAGATCTCATCTTCTAACATATTCTCTTCTTGCTCTTGTGGTGCACTCTCATGTGCTACTCTGTCATCCTTAAGAATAACTCTTACCCTTTTATTATTCCTAATTGCACTAATTGTGATAATATCTCTGATAGAGTTAATAGTTCTTCCTTTTCTTCCAATTATTACACCTTTGTCATTTTCATTAACATCAATTTCTAATATAGTTAGACCAGGAAAATCTATACTCTCTCTCTCCTCAATTGAAATATCATCTGGATAGTTTACAATTGACTTGATAATATGCTCTAGTAGTTCTTTCATCTTTTTAAAAAACTAAATTAAGATCTATCAGGCAATTATACCTTTACTAAAAAAATAATACCAGAAGTATATGAAAAAGGATAAAAGATATTACTCTTTCTTCTTTTCTTTTTTAACTGTACTTGGTTTTGTTGAACCCCTTTTAAGAGATTTGATTAATCCAAGTTTAACAAAATACTGTGCGATAGTATCAGAAGGTTGTGCACCCTTTGATAACCACTTGGCAGCCAACTCTTTATCAACTTCAAAGGTAGTAGGTTTTG
>CAZQRG010000004.1:0-14265 GCA_964595745.1 uncultured Candidatus Saccharibacteria bacterium
ACAATGGAAAAAGCAATCTCTCAATCAAGAAGTGAATTATCTAAATTTGCTCCAAGAGTAGTACGAGTAGAGATACCTGTAGAAAAAATAGGAGAGCTAATCGGTCCGGGAGGGAAAAATATTAGAGAGTTAACAGAATCAACAGGTGCAGAAATCTCCGTTGAAGAGAATGGCGTAGTAAATATATATGCCTTGGATCAAGAATCAATAGATAAGGCTGCAAGTTATGTAAAAAAGTTAGGACTAGTTCCTGTTGTAGGAGAGATATATGATGGAAAGGTTGTTACTATTATGGAGTATGGTGCATTTGTTGATATCGCTCCAGGAATATCTGGTTTAGTACACGTGTCTGAAATTACAGATGAATTTGTAAAGGATGTAAGAAAATATCTTAAAGAGGGAGATGAAGTAAAGGTAAAATTGGTATCCAAGGAAAGAGATGGGAAGTTAAAGTTAAGTATTAAACAGGTTAATACTCCAAAGGAAAAAAGTAATGTTCCTAAAGACGAGATATCTGAGTAATTGGAATAGGGGGTAACTCCCCTATTTTTTTGTTATTTTTGCAATGAAGAACCCCATCATTTCAGAAGAGGGTAAGATTCTAACAGTTTTTTTCACAGATGGATTATACTCATTGCCACTCCAACGAGGTATACCACTTGTAACATGTCTCTTGTAAGATTTAAACTCTTCCCTATTAGTTAAATCAATTTCTTGTATCTGTGCATTCTTATGAGTATTTAATAGATAGGTTACTACTCCTTCATTCTCTTCAGGTTCTAAGGTGCATGTAGAATATATTAAGGTACCATTACTTTTTAAAGTCCTAAATGCAGATTCTATTAACTCTCTTTGAATCATTACAGAGCTTTTTATCTTCTTTATACTCCAAAACCTTAAGGGTTTTTGACCTTTCATATATATTCGTCCCTCTCCACTACAAGGTGCATCTAAGAGTACTTTATCAAAGTAATCAGGGTATTTCTTGCCAAAATCTCTACCATCACTTAAGGTAATTTTTGCACTTGTTGCTCCAAATTGATTAATAACATTTCTTAAAGAATTAGTACGTCCAACCTCAATATCATTTGCTAAGATAGTAGCATTATTTTTTGTTATATCAGCAATATGTGTAGTCTTACTACCAGGAGCAGAACACATATCAAGAATAGTTTCTTTAGGTTTAGGATCTAGAACAAGCGTTGCAAGAATACTTGAGAGATCTTGTATATAAAAGGTACCCTCTTTGTATTCATCTATTTGTGATACCTCTCCTTTATCTCTATTTAAAATAACATAGGTATTAGGTGCCCAAGGTACTGCTTTCAATTCATATCCTCTGGATCTTAATCTTAGGAATGTTTCTCTAGGATTAGCCATTAGTGAATTTAAACGTATTGTGGTTAACGCTCTTTGACTAAAGATATCTAGTATTTTAGATTTAGGTATTCTTAAAATACTAGCCATTCTAGAAATAAAGATACCATCCTTTGTATAGTATGTATCAGTATCTGGCTTACCTATGTGTCTTGGTTTTTTGTAATTATTTCTCATTCTTTTTCTTCCCATTATATATCTCCCTTTAAATATTTTATTATACTTCCTACTACTAATCCTACACTCTCTGTTCTTAGAATATTTCCTTTTAGTTTAATAAAAGTGAAATTAAACTTTTTAAATATCTCAATATCTTTACTTCCCCATCCCTTCTCAGGACCGATTGCAATAATAAAAGGTTTTTTGATATCTACCTGTTTTAAATATTGATCTAATGTTTTGATATTAACATTTTCAGTAGAGAGGCATATTCTATCTGGAATATTGTCAATCTCTAAGTTTTTTAAATTGATAGCTTTTTCAATTATTGTGGGAGTTATATTTCTAGATTGTTCTGTTGCATCAGTTATTATCTTTTTCCATAAACCATATTCTTTCTCTATTTTGTTGATAGTAATTGTCGAGTATTGAGACTGTACAGGTACTATTCTATCTATACCTAACTCAACGGCTTTTTCTAAAAAGAAATTAAATTTGTTTCTTCCTATTAATGATTGTACCAATGTAATATCTAAGCTGTCTTTAATATCTTTTTCTTTAATCTTTTCTACGATTTCTACTTCAACAGAACTCTTACTTATATCTGTAATTACACCCATAAAAATTGCTTCATATGTTTCGATTTCAACGAAGTCTTCAATTGTGAGTTTTAAGTGATTAATTGCGAATTCACTATCAGAATCGGATAAGTTAGATATATCCTCAATACCCAGTTTGTGTTTGATAAAGAATCTATTCATATCTAATTATACCATTAGACTTGACATTTATGTGTAAACACAAGCATAATTATACGTATATATATTAAATTAAAGAAACAAAGAATATGGAAGGGATACCAAGTGTTTATTGGATGATATTGATTGGAGTATTTACGGCATTTGTATGTTTTGTACTCTATCAATTAGCAATGTTACTTAAGGATTCAAGAGGATTAATAGGAGAGGGTAAGAAAGTGATAGTTGATGCTCAAGATACTTTTAAGATAGTGAACGGTATCGTTTCTGATGCAAATGAAATAGTAAGTACAGTTAAAGGAACTGTATTTCAAATAAATAGTGCTGTACTGGTTCCAATAAGAAAGATAACTTCGATTATGGGTGTAGCCTCTGGCTTTATGGAAGGAATTACAGCTAGGGATAAAAAGTAATATTACTCGTTGATATTGGTATTACTACCTAGTATCATTTATTAATGAATTTAACTCCACATCAAAAGAGACAACTTAGGTTTATATTGATATTACTAATAGGTATTCCTGCAACTATGTTTGGTGTGTATAAAGGAGTTCAATATTTAACAATGGCAGGTGCAGATGCTACACCCAAGGGAGCAGTTGTATCTAATCTCACATCAAGTGCCTTAGTAGTCAGTTGGGTTACAGAGAAAGAGGTTAAAGGATATGTTGTTCCAGTATTGAACGGTACAGAACAAAGTCCTGTTGCGGATGACAAGGGAGATGAAAAAAGTTCATCACACTATGTACAACTTAAAAGTTTAGAACCATCAACAGACTACTCTTTTACGCTTCTTTCTGATGGAGATAAATACAAAAATGGTGATGGGGGGGAGTATAAATTTACAACAGCTCGTGTTGAAGAAGAGACACTGATACCGAATTCTGTACAGGGTTCAATTGAGGGGAACGATCTTAAAAATGCAGAAGTATATGTTATGTTTAGTGATAAGAGTGTATATCCAGTATCTGCAAGAGTTCCTGAACATGGAGGATGGCTAGTAGAGCTTTCTGCATTTAAAAGTGTAACTGATAAAAGTTCCGTTAAAACAACGAAAGATACTCAATTAGTAGTAATTGCAAGAAATGGGATGGGTAAGGGTGCTGTATTGGAGGGAGCATATTCTGCACTTTTTGATAGTAAAGATACATTAGTTCAGAACCTAATACTTGAAGATATGGAATTAACTAAATTCCTATCATATTTTCCCAACGAAGCAATATTAGGTGTAAGTGTTATTGAACCAAAACCTACCCCTACACCAACACCAACACCAACACCTTCACCAACTCCTGCACCAACACCCCCTCCCCAGCCAACGGCATATGTTGTTAAACAGGATGTTGTTTGGGATAACATAACTAGTGATAGCAGCTCTCCAAGTCTTACAACAGGAGAAGATACAATTTTAATTACCAATTTAACAGATACCAACTTTATAATCTCGTGGAGATCTTCTAGTAAAGAGGAAGGGTATGTTAAATATGGTACAGAAAAAACAGAAATTAAAAGTGAATTGAGAGATGCAAGGGATAACTTAACAACAAGGGGAAAGTATTACTCCCACTATATTGAAAGTGTAAGATTGGAACCTGATACCACATACTATTTTGAAGTTTATTCAGGTACTAGTATATATGATGATAATGGACAGAAGTATTCTGTTAAAACACTCCCAACCCTTTCCTCCCCTCCACCATTAGAGACTCGTGCAGGAAAGATAATTAATGCTACTGATCCATCTGATTGGGTATTAATATTTAAAATTGTTGATAACGATGAACTTGGAACACTGGGTAGTTCAGGATATATTTCTGTTTTACCAGATGTTAATGGTACTTGGGTATTAGTTATGGGTGATGCAAGGAGTGAAGATGGTTCTTCGTATTTTTCTTTCTCTAATTCTGATATATTACAGGGGTATTTTTTGGGAGCAGAGAGTAAAAAGTATGATTTTAATCTCTCTCAAAACGATATAGAATTGAATATTGATGAGCTTGGTGAGGGAACTGGCACAAAGGTTAAACTTTTAACAGATTACGGTATTTTAGATTTAAGATAGAGTATATTGTTGTTTGATGAATAGAATTATAGATAGATTAAAACCTGTTTTCTTACTGATATCAATGACAGTAGTATGTGTTGGTATTGTATGGGTTACTAATCAATTTAAAAGTATATCTGCATATTCATCAGGTAAGATAGTTGCAAATGAAACAGTTATTTCTAATGAAGAAACAGAAACGATTGCTCCTGTTGAGGATACTTCAGTACCATCGGTGGTGGTGGAAGAGGCGGAGGTTCTTGCTGCCTCGGAAGAAAATACACAATACTCATGTACAAGAGGTGACTTTATAGAGATAAAAACTGAATCAATTTGTCGCCGTGATGCTAAACTTAAAGAAGGTTTTTTTGCAAATGAGAATGGTGCTAAGTTAACAGGTGGTGGACGGGTAAGTGTAAATGCTGAAATAGTCCTATCAAAAGTTACTGTCCCTCTTGAACTATTTTCAGGAGTAGAGGTTAAAGACTCTAACAGACTAATTGAAAGTGAGTCTCCTACTCTTAAGCCAGCTGGGGAGCAAATAGATGAAAAGGTTGCAAATGTAATGCTTCCTCCCAAGAAACAAATAAAGGAGTATAAAGAAATAGTTGAGGACAAGCCTTTTAAAAGTGAATACTCAACTGCATTTAGTGATAATGTAGATACCAAATCAGAAACTGGTAAAATAGGTGTGGAAGAGGAAATTGGTAATAAGTGCGAGGATGAAAAGTATAATAATAAATCTAATGTAAATCCTCAGAAATCAAATGTTATATCGGAGTTTATTCAAGATTCTTTGTATAGAACCCCTGGGGAAAAAGAGAGAACTGTTGTTGAAACTATAGATGAATGTGCACAAAATGCTACCTTTGAAGAATGGGTAAGTTCTCAAGAGTATGTGGCTTGTAGAGCAAATATTTTTACTAGAACAATTGAACGTTTCAAGAGTATTGCAAGTTGGGGTAGCCAAATAGGCAATATTATTAAATGTAAATTCGCATCAAGTGATGATCCAGATTGTATTAAGACTGAAGATATAGTAATAATTATGTCTTCACCTTTTGGTTCAGATGAGGATTGTGCAACTGGCTCTGCATGTACAAATACATATATGAATACAAGAAACAAAGTTGTTACAGTTCCAAAAGAAGACTTAGGTCCGAAACAATATTATCTAACACCATGTAAGGCATATATTCAAGGACTTATGAATGAGGCTACTGTTTGGTGTGCATGGGACATGTCACATCTGTTTAAGGAAAGAAAAGTAAATGAATATGATGATATACCAACTGTAGATTCAACTCCAACCGATGAGGAGTATAATGAATTCTTATTAGAAGAAG
Source organism: uncultured Candidatus Saccharibacteria bacterium (assembly GCA_964595745.1). GTDB lineage: Bacteria > Patescibacteriota > Dojkabacteria > SC72 > SC72 > UBA2259. The sequence goes on from CAZQRG010000004.1 coordinate 5,685, forward strand.
TGAAAGGTACTAGGGGAACTGCTAGGCCAATTCAATAGTTAAATTTATAAATATTTTTAAAATGGGAATTGCAAAAAAAATATATAAACTTGTTTTTATATGTAAGGGTTTGGTCGAGAAAAAAAGCTTCAAGTTATCATTAATGACTTTTTTGACCATAATCTTATTCTTTTTCTCTTTTGGAGCATATGCACAGGAAGAAAATATAAAAATTAGTCCTGCATGGGATGGAACAAAAGAATTTCACAACACAGCTAGTGGTGTAGATAAAAAAGATGAGGACAATATGAATAGTCGTGAAGGCTTAGAGATTCTTAATTCTGGTTGGACCTTAGTATCATTAATAGCACCAGAACTAACTGAGGAGGGTGCCGAAATAGAACTAAATGGGAATATCCCCTATGACTTGAAAAGAGGTTTACTTGGAATGACTGCAGATGCAAGTGATGCACTTTATGCAAATTACCCAATGATTAATGTTCCAAACCATCTTGCACAACAATGGGTACCTGGATATAAAGATGAGACAACAAGTTTATATGCAGCGAATGGGTATGAAGAATTATCAGGAACTGGAATAATTGGGATTTGGACGAAAGTATTGAATATTTCATACATATTTTTTGTTGTAATAATGGTTTTAGCAGGTTTTATGATTATGTTTAGACATAAGCTTGGAGGTCAAACAATGGTTACTCTGGGTAGTGTTCTTCCGAGGGTTATTATATCTCTTGTAATAGCTACGTTTAGTTTCGCAATAGCAGGTCTTCTTATTGATATGGGGGGTGTTATTTCTGGCATAGTAGTTTACATTTTGGATTTAGGAGATGAGGTAGTTCCAATTTCGACCCTTGGGAATTTGATGAAAGGTGTATTAAAAGGGGGATTAGGTTTAACTTCTACAATTTCAGGAGTAATTGGGGGGATAGGAATAGGAAGTTTTATTGGCGCAGGAGTAAGCAGTGCAGCGGCAGCAGGGACTGGAATAGCTGGTCTAATCGCATTTGCAACAAACCCTGCCGGTTGGATAGCTGCTGCTATTGTTGGTGCTATAGGAATGATTATTTTTCTTGTAATAATAGGAATAGTACTTGTTGGAGCCATAAAAGTTCTTATAACACTATTCAAGGCGTATTTTTCTCTCCTAATTGCGGTAATATTAGGACCATTGCAAATTACAATGGGAGCAATACCGGGAAATAACCGTATGATTACTAATTGGTTTCTTACAATATTAAGGAATGTTCTTGTATTTCCAATGGTACTTTTCATTGTAAATCTCCCGAATGCACTTTTAGCTCAAGCCCAAAAAACAGGTGATTGGAATGTCTCATTCCCATCAAAGCTAGTTTTAGATGATGGGGGTATGAATATTAATGCATCTGGATGGTTCTTTATTGCTGTATTAAAGGTATTTGTTCTATATTTTGCTGCACAGGCACCTAAATTCCTAGAAAGTTGGTTACCAGCAAATACATCTCCAGCAATGAAAGAGGGAATGGGTAATGTGAAAGCTAGTATGCAAAAAATTCCATTTGTAGGAGGATTATTTAAATAAATAGATAAATATGGCTCAACGAAGTAATACAAAAAATTATGATGCGTTGGGTTCTGTATTTGATTTCATATTCAAAGAAGCAAAGAAGAGACCAGATAAAAGGAAGCCAATTAAACCAACGGGAATATCTGGGGAAGGATTATTAACCGATGCTTTAGTTGCAACTTTGGAGATGCCAGGTGCTTTTGTTACAAATACCATGGTAAACGAATTTAATAGGATGATAGATATTAAACTTGGAGATGTTGTGTTTGATGACCAAGCGAAGATATCTATAAGCTCGGGGAGTATTATAGATATTTTGAGAGACCCAGGTGGTTATGTACAGAAAAGTATTGATAAGGCTAAAGCGATTAGAAAAGCCTCAAGAACAAACTTTCTTGGAGAAGCGATGGATGATTTTCTCACTACTGCATGGGCTTATGAATATGGAAATTTAGAGGCAAAGCAGATTGCCTTGGCTCGAGCATCTGCCAATGAGAAGGCAGAATCTTACAAAGTAAGTAGAGCAATTGGTCAAAATATCAGAAGCGACTCTCTCTCAAATGCAGACTTTATGAGGGATAGAAGTTTAGAATTGGTAGGAAGAAGAACTTTTGGAAGTGCTTGGGATACAATGGGATACCAAGCAAAAGACGAATTTATTGAACAATTAACCAAAACAGGTTCTGTAATAAAAAGAGATCCTAGAACAGGGAAAGAGAGTGCTGTAGAAGATTGGGGGACGGGAGTTGAAAACGGAGACGTTCAGAGATATTTAGCACAAAAGTATGGTAGACAAGAAGCTCAAAACTTTAGTAGAGCAATACATAGTAGGAATGCTACAGATAAAGTAGATCTATCAGATCCTGAATTGTATAGATCTTTAGAAAAGGACTATCTTAGAAGTAAAATTGGGCCATTACAGGGTGCACCTTCGGGTTCTCAGGATGAAAAAGAGAGAAAGATATATGAGAAAAGCCTAATAATGATAAATCTGAGGAATGAATCTCAAATGAATGATTTAAAGATTGCATTCCAGAAAGAAAAAGATCCCGCAAGAAAATTGGAAATAGAGGAGGCAATTAAAGATGGAGAAATTGCAAGAAAGCTACTCGGAGATAGGAACAATCTCTTTGCTAGAATTGGAAGAATTGAAGGGTATTTAGACTCAATTAATGGAGTGTGGGGAGGTATTGCTGGAGCACCTAATTTAGTACCAAGTATTTTAAATGGGGATTTTTTTGATGAACGGAAAAACGGAGTATTTTCACCTGTAACTGAAGGCATTGTTGGTGGTGTTAAGATACTTAAAGCAAAAAAAAGTACTGGTAGAGGAAGTGCCATAAAAAATGCATACAACCAAATGGGGGAGTCTCTATATTATGTTACCCCTAGATCAATTCTTAGAACAGTTCTTTTTAATGGTGAAGGTTTTGCTTTCTTGCTAGGCAAACAACTCGAGTCTATTAAAAATTTTGGAGGCTTGTCACAGGATGAACTATTTAAGAAGTTCAATGAGAATTTGTCTGGTAGCGATATGGATAATTATATTAGAGTAACAGTTGCAAGGATGAGGGCTTCAGGTATCTCTCCTAAAGATCTTGCAAGGATAGAGGCAACTTTAAAGAAATCCAAATCATTAAAGAATCTTACAAATATTTTTAGTTTACCCTCAAAAATCAAGAGTACAATAGAAAATGCTATTAAAAACAAATTAAAGTTATACAGGGCAAGATTTGCTAGATTTCTACTCAAAAATAAAAGTTTAAGGAATTGGATGATTAAGTCAGGAGCAGGAAAGCTTCTGGGTACATGGATTGCGCAGGGTGGATTAAAAACATTAGTTAGATCTTTAGTTACAGCCATAGCTGGTGCTGCAGGAACGGTTTTGACACCTTTGGGAAGTTTAATTGTTACAGCTATAACATGGGTTTTAACTGATATGTTAATGAAATTGGCAAAGATATTTCTGTCATTAGGTGTGCTAATGGGACTAGGTGTTATTGGTGTTTTTGTATTAATATTCAGTGGAGGAAATAAATCAACAAAGGATTATAATAAAACTACTTACTCTTATAGACATGTAATTCCAGGTAAAGTAGAAACTTGTAGTGCATATGGATATGGAGGTGAAAATCCGTATATAGGACCTACTCCTGAAATTCCTACATGTGTTGGAGGAGGTACTATTCAAGATGCATTTGAAATGGCAACGAAGTATGTTTCTGAAACATATGGAACTGTAAATACAGAATTAGAATTAATAGATTGTCCTGGGCACTATATGTGTGCATCTATTGGTTGGGCATGGTGTTATAGCGCAGATAAAATATATTGTAAAGCAAGTGAACTATCTGGTGCGTCATGCCAAACTATTCTTGACTTATCTATACATGAATTACTTCACCAAATACAAGGAGGGCGTGGATGTCCTACAGATATGACAGAGTGGGGTGCAGACTATCTTTCAAATAATGGTGGTGGGTACTTGTTTAAAACATCCTCAGGCTGTCTTCGTGCAACACAAATTCCTCTTCCCTCTTCTTGTACTCAAGAAAGTATTATAAATGCAGCTTTATGCAAAGATAGGAGTACGGATTGTTATAAAGGAATTGCAAGTCAAATTATTAGTAGATTTTGTCAATAAAAAAGATGATGGACAAATTAAGAAAACTGTTTAAAAAATATAAGAAGCTATTATTAGTACTAATATTGGTCTTGGCTATTATCTTGGTAATATTAGTTTTGGTATTTAATAAGAAGAGAAACGAAGATGGATACTCTAACACTGTAGTGAACATAGAAAATCCATACCCTGTTCAAAAGAAACCCTTAGTTATAGATTTACAAGGTAATACAACAACTATACCAAAAAAAGATAAAGTACTAAAAGTACAAGGATTTAATACTGAAGTGTTGAATTTTTTTGTAAACACTTATTCAGATAAGGAGATTGATTACTCAGAAGACATCTCTGTTATGTTCAATAAGAAAGGATTCCTTTCTTTTACAAACTTTACAGGTGTATTCTCAATAAAATTGGAAGATGGTTTATCCGAGCTACCATTAATTGATTCTGAGGACAATTTAAGAATATTTTTTCAAGAATATTTTGATGTTGATAACATAGCTATATCTAATGAAAGTAAATCCCAATTTGGTGTTGAGTTTAAAGGAAAATATGTACTAAAGGATATTGAGATTGGATCGTCATATCTAAATGGAGAAGCTTTCATAATTAATGTAAATATGAATGATGAGATTACTGGACTAACAGTACTCCTAATAAAAGAAGAAAATTTGAAGGAGTATCAGTATATGCCCCTGATAGATATTAACGATGTAGTTTCAAATAACTTTTATCCAAAAATGATAGGGGAAAGTAAGATTGAAGAGAGATTTTATGAAAAACCCGTGCCGTATGAGATTGAGGAATACTTTGTTGAGAAGATGGATCTAATTTATGTTTTTAATGATTCTAATAGTAGCTATGTTTTACCAACATATAAGTTTAAAGGAAATGGTAGGATAGTAACGGTATTGAAGGAGAAATATTGGGCAGAAACAGATTTGTTTATATGTGCTATTGATCCATCCTATTTAAATATGCAAGAGATAGTTGAAATAGAGAGCAAAGAGGAAGAAGGTCCGCACTTTAGTCCTCCAAGTTTGAATTAGTATATTTAGCACTTCTTATCAATGTGAATTACCAAACAGGAAGGATTTTTATGATACAATAGGTAGTATGAAATTTATTAAGTATATTACAACTACACTCTTTCTTTTGGCATTTTTCCCTCTTCTCTCATCAAGTATATATGCACTTGATATTAATCAAAGAAAAGATATTGGGTTTGATGAAACTCTCTCAAAAGAAACAGATATTTACTCTATACCTAAGAAGATATATATATCTCAGTTACAAGGATTTAGTAAAGATTTAAATGATAACCCACAGGAATGGATCAAGTTACTTTACTATTTTAGTGTAACTAGACTTAATCTAAATGATATACCGTATAACTATCTAATAGATAGAAGTGGAAATATATACGAGGGTACAAGGGGTGGTGTAGGAATTAATCCAGGATTAGAGGGAGGAGAGAATGTCGTTTTAGTAGGTATTATGGATGATAATTCAACACTTTCTCCAAGAGCATCTTCGTCCTTAGTATCTTTTGTTGAGGATCTTTCTTACAAGTATGGAATTAAAGAGGGTAGTTGGGAATTTGTTGATTTAAAGATTAAGAAAAATGAGAATGCTCTTTCATATCTAACATATACTATATCTCAGAGAGCATTAAGAAATTCAATATCAAGTAGTTTAAATGAAGTAGAATGGTCGAGTAGTGAAAATCTTAAATACAAAGGAAGTATAGTATCTGTTGAATATGCAAAAGAGGTAGAGATAGGAAAGAGGTTGGATGTAAAGGTAACAATAAAAAATGAAAATGACTTTACCTGGTTTGGGGATTTAACATATATATATGTATCTACAAAAGATTCTGTTGAAAGTCCTTTCGCAATAAATGGAGTATGGGAGAGTTTCAGTAAGCCTACATATATTAAAACAACATATATTAAACCTGGAGGTACGGGTGAGGTTACTTTCCAACTAGATGCAAAGAGTAGACCTAATACATACAAAGAGAGTTACTTCTTTATGAAATCTGCTGAAAATATACTGGAGAATAGCGAGTTTGATGTTGAGTTTAGTATAATAAAAGGTAATAACAAGATAGTAGAGATTGTATCTCCGCAATATGGTTTTGTTAATATTAGAGAATGTAGATGGTCTAGCTGTAAAAAAGTTGAAGTAGCTAATGAGGGAGATGTTTTCATCACCACCAAGAAAGAAGAGGGGTGGTATGAAATACTGTTTAATAACGGAAGTAAGGGTTGGGTATATCAGAAGTATGTAAAAGAGATTTAGCTTATAGCTATTAATTCATATATCTCCACCTTATAATTATCTTTTGCTGTATCTTAATTTCAAGTTAGAATATAATCGGTATCGTGGTATCACAAGACATAATATTTGGAAAATTAAATGAACAGCAAAGAATAGCTGTAGAAAGTACAGAGGGACCTCTGCTTGTATTTGCAGGGGCTGGATCTGGTAAAACAAGAGTAATTACTAACCGTATTGCATATTTAATCACTGAGAAAAAAGTATATCCAAATAATATATTGGCTTTAACCTTTACTAAAAAAGCTGCAGGAGAGATGCAAGAGAGAGTAATTAGTTTACTTAAGGAGTTAGGGATAGACACAAAAGATGTCCCCCTAGTTGGGACATTCCATTCAATTGGGGCTCTCTTTTTAAGACAAAATGCTAAAGAGATAGGGCTTTCTCAAAACTTTTCAATATACGATTCTGATGATTCAGATAACTTAGTTAAAGATTTACTTGTTGAACAGAATATAGATACCAAACAGATAAGACCCAAAGCTATATCCCATTTTATATCCTCTGCAAAAAATGACTTAGTACCCCCTGAGAAGTTTTCACAGTACTACGGTGGATACATAGAGGATATTGTTGCTGATATATACCCTTTGTATCAGAAGCAGTTACAAGCTCAGAATGCTGTTGATTTCGGAGATTTAATATATTTAACTGTAAAATTACTTTCACAAAATAAGGAGGTACTTTCCTCATATCAAGAGATATATAAATATATGCTAATTGATGAATATCAAGATACTAATGCAGCACAATATATGTTTGCTAAACTACTTTCTGATAAGTATAAAAATATATGTGTAGTAGGTGATGATGATCAGGGAATATATGGATGGAGAGGAGCTGATATTAAAAATATTCAGTCTTTTGAAAAAGATTTTAAGAATGTTAAGGTTGTTAAATTAGAACAGAATTATAGATCAACAGGTAATGTTATATCAGCAGCTATGTCTGTAATTAAGCAAAATGCCCTTAGAGTTGATAAAAAACTATGGACAGAAAAAGACCCTGGATACTCCATTACGGTATATCAAGCACATGACCAAGAGGATGAGGCTCTGTATGTTGTGGATGAGATAAATAGATTAAGGAGAAATGGAAATATGTTAACAGAGATAGCAGTATTGTATAGGACTAACTTCCAATCTAGGGCAATAGAGGAAGCAATGTTAAAAGGAGGGTTACCATACAAACTTGTTGGAGGATTTCGCTTCTATGAGAGAAAAGAGATTAAAGATATTCTTAGCTATATGAGATTCCTTTATAATCCCAAAGATGATTTAAGTATGTCTAGGGTTTTAAATGTACCAAATAGGAAGATGGGATCAAAGTCAGTTGCTAATCTGCATTCAATTGCCCAGAGCTGTGGATGTTCTGTTGGAGAATTAATTGTAGGGATATATGAGATGGAGAATTCACTCGAAAGACAGTTAGATATCTCTTCATCGGTATATGAGAAAATACTTTCCAAGAAAGAAGAGATGGGTAAATACATCTCCTTAATTAATCTCTTCGGTTCAATTTTTATTGAAACCAAGGGTTTAGATGTCCTATCTTTGATAGATTTTATACTTCGAAAAATTAAATATACAGAGTGGATAGATGATGGTTCAGAGGAAGCGGAATACAAAAAAGAGAATATTGAAGAGTTAAAAAATGTTGCTAGTAGTTATGCATTGAGATACAAAGAGAAATCTTTAGATATGTTTTTACAGGAGATAAATCTAATTGAACAGGAACAGAATAAAAACCAGGATGGTAGTGGTAACTATGTTAATCTAATGACTCTTCACTCTTCAAAAGGTTTAGAATTTGATAATGTGTTTATCGTAGGTGTTGAAGAGGGTATTCTTCCTCATTCCAGATCATTTATAGATGAAGACGAATTAGAAGAAGAAAGAAGGTTATGTTATGTAGGAATAACTAGGGCTAAAGAGAAGCTGTATCTAACATTTGCAGAACAAAGATTGAGTAGAGAGGGATACAGTACACAGATACCATCTAGATTCTTAGGTGAGATACCTCAAGATATCTGTGACTATTTTAGCTGGCAGAATTAATTACTTCCATACGTT
>CAZQRG010000004.1:14275-16626 GCA_964595745.1 uncultured Candidatus Saccharibacteria bacterium
GCAGGCCATTGGCTTGCTCTTGTTGATTCTCCTGCTCTGTATTTCTCTATTGTATGTTTTATCTGTGCATACCCATCAAAAATATTTTCTTTGAATTGGTGTTTCCACCAATAGGGACTCCACTGAAAGAGACCTTTGTAATTACCTTTGTCTGATTCAGCATTACATCCTGATTCACAGTACATTATAAATTTAAGCCATTTTTTTTCTTCATCTGTATATGAACCTGAATCTACAACAGAATACCAGAAAGGACAGTTGTATCCTCTTACCTCAATATCTTTCATAAGATATTCAGATGTTCCAACTGCAACAATCTGTTTGACAGGTTCTTTCTCAATGATTTCTGAAAGAAATTCACTTTGGACTAAGTATCCATTTTCATATGTATTTAATAACCTTTGTTTTTTAATTCCATTAATACCCTTCTGAATTATCTTTTTCTGTCCTTTAAGATACCCACTATCCTCAACAATCTTCTCTTCAAATGGGACATCTACAAATTTAATAACAACTATTTTATCTGTTCTAACTATTCTAATAATGGTTCCATCTACAAGATACTGTGTATTTAATGTTATTACATCTTGGTCATCAAGCTTAATATTATTCTCTCTTAAAATCTGGTGTATATCTGAAGATGTTGTAAGAATTTTGTATATATGATGATCTTTCTCAATAGAAATCAATTTGGGACCATACGAAATCTTCTCTTTTATAGGGTCAGGTATAAAAAAGACTCCTTTTATTTCGGAATCAGTAAGATATGTTTCCTCTTGGGCAAAAACTAACTTATTTGAATGATATATTAATAATGCAGAAAGAATACCTAAGGGTAGGAGTAGTAGTGAGAGGTTTCTAATAGTCTTCCTTCTATTGTTGTTACAATGTATTTCAGTATCCATACTAGCCCCATAATATAGGAGTAACAAAAGTATAGCATGATTGTTAAAACATGTGTAAAATATAAAACATGAAGAATATATTAAAAATTGTCCTATCAATCTCCTTTGTTTTGTTAACAAGTTTTTTACTTTCTGGATGTACTACCTCTGAAGAAAAAGTAAGTGAATACAATAGGATTGTATCAGAGGCAGATATTTTAATAGAGGGGAAAGAATATACATTGGCATTAGAGAAATTAAGTAGTGCAGTAGAAATACTCCCATCTAAAGTAGAAGCATTTAAAAGGATCGTAGATATATTCATTCTTAAAAACAGATTAGAAGATGTTACTAAATTAATAGATGATTCCGGAACTGAGCTAAATGGTGCAGATAGAGCTAGTTTGTATAACTCTGTCGGAGATGTATATTACATTGCTAAAAACTTTGATAAAGCACTTTACAATTATCAATTGGCAAAAGGGATGGATGGTGGTAGTAAGGGGGCTTTGTTAGGTATGGCGAAATCATATGTACAGAAAGGTAATATAGAGAGTGCAAAACCATTGTTAAAGGAGAATTACAATGAAGATATGCAGATAGAGGCAAGTCTTTTGCTTTCATATATTGAAGCTATTACAGACACTCAAAAGGCAAAAGAAACCATTAAAGATATTGAACCGGGAGATACATGGAGAGATAAGTATGTTCAGTGGGGAGAAGTTTTAAATAGTTTAAATACAGATGAATTGTATAACGGAACGAAATTAGGAAAGGAGTATATAGATATGGGATATCCATATCTAGCAGTAGCTTTACTAGAACCTAACCTTGAAAAGATGGGAGAATATATTGATGGGATATATATTTTAGGAAAGGCATACTATGAGTATGGAGAGTATCAGAAAAGTATAGATGTTTTAGAAAACAGTACATCTTTAAGTGATCTTAACCAATACATATATTGGGTATTAGCAAGAGATTTCTATCTATTAGATGATGTTAACAATAGTATGTCTTACTATGACAGCGCGATATCATATGGCGCACAAGATGCAGAAGAAAGTATGTATATTGAATATCTAGACATATTAATTGAAGAGAACCTTACCGAGAAAGCCCTAGAGGTTATGAAAGCAGCCGAAAGGATATATGATAGAGATTGGGTGAAGATGTATTATATGAATATCTATTCTATTAGGGATGATAGTGAAAAATTTCTCTACTATATGAATAAAATAGAGTATGAGAAACTTGATGATGAACAAAAAGCTCAGTACCTTTTTTCTAAGGGTAAATATTTTATACTTAACTCCGAATTGGATGAAGCTCAAAGGACACTTGATATCTTTTGGGAGCTAAACAAGTATGATCCAAGATATAACTTACTAGTTGCACAGTTAAATTTCCAGAAGGGTGATTTGGGAGAATCAAGGATATATGCTAAAAAAGCAATGGAGTATGATT
>CAZQRG010000005.1:0-7475 GCA_964595745.1 uncultured Candidatus Saccharibacteria bacterium
ATGGCCTAAAATAGATGAAAACAATGAAATATCTCAAGTACCAGAATACATGTGCCATGTATATCTAATGGGAAAAGAATTAGGACAAACTCCTACTTAGATTCCTCTTTCTTAAACTCTAAATAGGAATATATAAAGAGGAAGATGGTAGAAAGTATTACACTACCCATTAATATCCAAAAAGAGTATTTAGGAATTAATACAGAAGCAATAGATAGAATACCACTAGCTAGAAACAACTTTCCCCCTAGTGCATGTGTCTTATCCCATACCCTCTCACTATGTAATGTCCAAGGAGTCCTAATACCAATTGTATAGTTCTGTTTAGCATTCTTAACCAAATCCGAAACTACAATAAAAAGACCACCCATTAAAACAGGAATAGCCATCTCCATAGGTATCTTAACATCTATATTCCATAAAAATACCTGAAGCTGTAATAACAACATAAACATTAAAATTGAACATATGAACAGATTAAACTTACCCTCAAATGTCTTAATACTCTTCCACTTAGGATCTATCTTAGGAACAAAAATATACAGAAGAAAAAGAAAAATCTCTAATACAGGAAAAGATAGAACATTAAATAACCTAGAAGAGTAACCATTAACTATACCATTCTCATCCCAATGGGAAGCCATACTATCAGGTAAAACAGAATAGAAGAATACTGATAGTAATACAGAAGCAATAATTACTAATATTGGAACAATATATTTTTTCATAATATATATTATATACCTTTCTAATAATTCTATTAATACTATATCTGTCTTGAGAACTTTTAATATTAATATATAATTTAATAACTATTTAATCCTTATCACATTTAATGAAAAAAAAACCAGAATCAAAAGGTAAAATTACTGTTAAAGACATATTAAATAAAGCTAAATCTGTTATCAAAAATAAAAACCTCTTGTTAATTCTTTCCCTTATTATAATAATTGCTCTCTCTTCACTCCTCTATTATTACCTTGTACTCAATAAATCTAAATGTTCAGATGGACAATCCTCACCATGTTCTACAGAAACATCTTCTAATAAGGAAGAAGATACCGATATAGATAATTCTAAGTGTGTTTTAACTCAAGAAGAGTATGAGATATCATACCTAGATGCTAAAAACCAAATAAATAAAGCATTAGAATTAACAAAAAAGAAGAAGATAAAAGTCATATTTACAGGCAATGATGATGGCACTTGGAGCGAGGAGACCTATATCTATGATCCAATCAATCAAACTTACACAGGAGAAATTACAGAAGGCATAGACTCCGAAACAACACGTCAAATAACTAAAGTGTTCAAAGATAATCTGTTAATTGTAAAAGACAAAAACACAGGAGAAGAGATTGAAAGAAAGGAAGCTGAATTTATAATTGATGCTCTTGATTATATAACTTGGGAAGAGGATGATATTTCAAATTCTTCAAATAAAGGGATATTTGTTGATGATGATGGATATCCTCCTTCTGTATCTATCTATACATTCGTTAGTAAAAATCCATACAACTACATGTACTACGAAGATTATACTCCTGACGTCCTTTACGATGATTTTACAGCAACTTATGAAATATCTGGAAAAGGGTATATAACTAGAATTGAATACCACGGAGAATCTTTTATGCGATACCTAATAGAAGTACTTTAGAAACATCTTTACTCATTAACCTAGATATACATATACCTTAATCCCATCTCTATTGCATTCTATCCCTCTCTTAATCTACAATATAATATGTTTGAGAAAATACATACCTTCATTACTCAAAATTCCTTAACCTCTGGAATATACAATAACGTATATACCTTTGTAAAAACTCAATTTGAAAACTTCCAAGAAACTCTCTCTGTAAAAACATATACAGGAATTGTTGAAATAGTTGATAAAGTCGCCACTATCTCTCTCATATTACTTGTAATATATATCCTCTACTCAATATTCCACTTCTTCTATACCTTCATCTTTAAAGGTCAATTTAAAATTAAGATATTAATTGCTCTAGCCATAGCTATTCCAGTTACAATAGTAATATATGTTGTATATGCATATTTTAATATCAAATAATATGAGATTAAATACATATTTTGATAAAAAAAGAATAGTAATCTTTGTAATAGTAGCAATCATCTTACTATCCGCATTAACTATTCTTAGAGTATTCTTAGGAGGAGATGAAGACACATGGATCTGTGAAAAAGGTAGATGGATACAACACGGACATCCCTCTTTACCTATGCCCACATCTGAATGTAAATAGGTAAATATCTCCTTTTGTGATAAAATAACCACTTGTTATGGAATATACCCCTTTAAGTAAGGACAAAATTAGAAATATAGCTATCATAGCCCATGTAGACCATGGGAAAACTACGTTAGTTGATGCCTTTATGAAACAAACAGATATGTTTAGAGAAAACGAAGAAGAGATGTCTCAAACACAAATACTTGATAGTGGCGATTTAGAAAAAGAGAAAGGTATAACCATTAAAGCCAAGAATATATCTGTTAGATACAAAGGGTATAAATTAAACATCATAGATACGCCAGGACACGCAGACTTTGGAGGAGAGGTAGAAAGAACTCTTAATATGGCAGACTCCTGTTTGCTACTAGTAGACGCACAAGAGGGAGTAATGCCTCAAACAAAGTTTGTACTTAAAAAAGCCTTAGAAATGAATCTACTACCAATAGTGGTAGTAAACAAGATTGATAAAAAGTTAGCTAATATTGAAAAAACAGTAAGTAAAATACAAGACCTATTCCTTACACTAGCAACTAATATGGATCAATTAGATTTTCCTGTTTACTACGCAATAGCTCGTGAGGGAAAAATATGGGAACAGCTACCACAAGGAGATCTAACAAAAGCAAACGAACATGAAGGAAATATTGTTCCCCTTTTAGATAAAATAGTGGAGTACTGTCCCCCACCTAAAGGAGATGAGAGTGGAGCTTTTCAAATGCAAATAACTACATTAGAATATGATGCTCACTTAGGAAGATATCTTGTAGGTAAAGTTAATAGAGGAAGTATTAAGGTAAATGATCCTGTAATACTTTTAGAAAAGGAGAAGAAAATACAAGGAAGAGTAAGAGAGATATTTGCTAAAGAGGGATTAAAATGGATACCCATTGAACACGCACAAACAGGTGAGATAGTTGCAATTGCAGGAATAGAATCAACAGCCATAGGGGCAACTCTTTGCTCCCTAGATACACCAGAGAGTCTTGAGGACATACATATTACACCACCCTCTGTCAAAGTTAAGTTTGAAGCTAATACCTCCCCATTTTCAGGAAAAGAGGGAAAGTATGTAACAGCTAAACAGTTAGAACAAAGATTAGAACAGGAGAAAGATTTAAACATTAGTTTAAAGATATCTAAAATATCTGGATCATCCTACTCAGTAGCTGGAAGAGGTGAGTTACAGCTAGCAATACTAGTAGAACAATTAAGAAGAGAGGGATATGAATTTCAATTAAGTAAACCAGAGGTCGTACTCATAGAGAAAGATGGAAAAGAGTATGAACCCGTTGAAGAGTTAGTAATTGATTGTCCAACAGAGTATCTTAGTACTATCACTGAAGAGGTAAGTAGTAGAAAGGGAGAGATGCAAAATATTGAATCAGAGGGATTACAAACAAGATTTACATACAAAATACTTACTAGGAATTTAATAGGATTACACAGAATCCTTATGAATGCCACAAAGGGAACTGCTGTTACTAACAATTTTGTAACAGATTACGTACCATATACTCAGCAACCCCCACTCTTTAGAAAAGGAGTAATAATATCGCAAGATACAGGAACAACATTAGGATTCTCGCTAACCACAATACAGGATAGAGGACAGCTATTTGTAGGACCATCTGAGGATGTATATGAAGGAATGATTATTGGTATTAACAATCATGAACAGGATCTAGTGGTAAATCCATGTAAGGCTAGACATAAGACTAATGTTAGAATGTTAAGAAGTGAATTAACATTAGTTAATTTAAAAACAACTATACCTCTTACAATAGAGTACGCTCTCTCTTTTATTAATGATGAAGAGTTAATAGAGATTACTCCTAAAAATATTAGACTGAGAAAAAAACTACTTTCTGAGACCGAAAGAACCTGGTCTAAAAGAAAGAACCTAACAGCATATGCTAAACAACAGATGGGGATAGAAGATTAGTATATACTCCTCCTAACTATTTCTAAAACATCTTTCAAATTCAAAGCATATTTAATTCCACTAACAGACAGATCAATCCCCTCGTTATTAAATACCTTTCTCTTATGATTCTTTTTACTTAATATCTTACTACTTAAACAATCAAGTAATTCGGAATTTTTAGATACTATATTTTTCAAAAACGAGTTACCCTCAAACAACCCATATTTCAAATACCTCTCTGCATAAGTCATATATGGATTCTCATCATCAATATATTTTCTTTTCCAAGGAATAAAAAGAGTCGGAAATGATCCTTCCTTAATCTTTTTTTCTAAATTTTCTTTTGATGTATTAATACTTACATCAAAGTAATACTCTTCATCATTGCTAATAATTTTAAAATCAACACCCTTTAAATCTTCTTCACCAAAAGATGGAACACAATCGATTGCTTCTTGTTGACATGCATTTAGAAAGAATACCTCAGCTAACAGACCTTGAGGTAATCTATTTATATCTCTATATGTTTTTGGGGAGAAATGAATAATATCATTAATATGTTGAACACAAAATTTCTTATACCATCTGTTATTAGCACTCTCCAATCTATACTCTGTTAAATAGAGCAATTCTGTTTTAAGGTCTCCCCAATTTCTATCAATCTCATCTACTCCATTCTGTTCACAGGTATATATTTTCGTTTCTAACAAGATCTGTTTCTAGACAAGTTATTAAATATCCTATAAAAAATAGAACCATATATCAAGTTAAAATTTACATATTTTAATCTCAATGATATATTGAAATAGGATATAACTTAAAAAGGAAAACATATGGCAAAGAAAAATAAAATATATAGATGCTCAATTTGTGGAAATATAGTTGAGGTATTACATGAAGGAAATGGTTCTCTAGTATGTTGTGGTAAAAATATGGACGAACTTGTTGAAAAGAATACAGACGAAGGACAAGAGAAACATGTACCTGTAATTACCATTGAAAAAGATAGCGCTATTGTTAAGGTAGGAGATATCCCTCACCCAATGGAAGATACTCATTACATTGAATTTATTCAACTAACAGTAGATGGAAACACTCAAACAAAATTTCTAAGACCAAATGATAGTACACAAGTAGAGTTTAAATTACCAGAGAAATACACAAACATCTCTGCAAGAGAGTATTGTAATATTCATGGGTTATGGATTTCTAAATAGTTTGAAACTAAGCTATAAATATTTTATATGCAAAGTATCCTATTGTTGCAAGAAGTGCAACTATTACTATTATTAAAACAATAACTACAGCTGTACCACCCTTTCCACTCTTTACCTCTTTATTATCTTCTAGATTACTTACAACCTCTTCCCCCTGCGTTACTGGCATAGGAGTATCTGAAGGTGGAGCAAAAGATGGTAACGGTTGAGAAAGACTCTGAGCCCCCATTTCAGTAGGAGTTGATTCAGGAGTAGATGGTTCAGAAGAAATAGTCTCAGGAGCAGGAGTCTCAAATGCAGGTGCAGAATCTACAACTGGAGATGCTTCAACAATTGGTGTACTTTCTTCGATAGGTTGTAATACTGGTGTAACCTCTGCTACAGGTATACTCTCTTCAATAGGGGTAGTATATACTGTTTCATTTATTACGGGATTACTATCAAGTGAAGGAATTGTTTCTGTCATTGGTTGAGATAAAGGTGTATTTTCTTCCATAGGTGTTGGTGTAACTGTATCCATAGGTGTAGAAATAGTTGTATCAATAGATGCTGGTGAACTTCCAAATGAAGGTGCAATACTTTCTTCTACGGGTGTTTCCATAATAGGAGGGGTACTCTCTTGTACAGGTTGTACACCAATTGGTGCATTGTTTACCTCAGGAGTAGGCATACCTGTTAAACTACCAACCATATCATCTACGATTATAGGAGATGGTGTAGGTTGCATTGAGTTATAGTCATTACTTTGTACTGGAGTACTACCGTTATTAACATCATTAATTCCTTGTCCCATATTGTTATTTTGGTTGTCTCCAACCATATTATTATTTATATTGTCCACAATAATTTAAGAAAAAAATTATTTCCTTATTCAATATATCAGAAAGTTCTGGCACTCTTCAACAATTTTAACAGCAAATTACTATCAGCCATTTCTGCTACTCTAGGAATTAAATCATTACCCATAATGGTTGGTATAATCTCAACTTGTATTAAATCATTATCCTTAATATACAAAGAAAGAATAATACCCTGACGTGTACCAATCCAATTCTTCTGATCAAAATATAGGTTACCTAAACCATAGAATATTAACCCCCCTTTATACACTTCATATGTTTGAGGCTGATGAGCCTGTGTACCAATTACAATATCAGCACCCAAATCAATAGCCTGTCTAAATACTCCCTTCTGATCAGGAGAGTTTAACGGTTTATAACAGATTGGATATATTACATCGCCATTTGGATAAGAGTAACACTCTTGAAATTGGAAAGTAACAACAACCAATGCCCCCTTCTCTTTTGCCTCTTTAATATTACTTGTTAATTTTTCAACAGAGTATGAATTAGCACCAGCAGTTGTCTCTTTAGCTAAAGGAGCCTGATCATACATAGTATTGTAATAGTTGTAACCCATGAAAGCCACAGTATTACCCTTAACCTCTTTATACAAAATCTTACTAGCATCCTCACTATTTAATCCGCCACCAAAGTGATCCCACCCTAGTGATGTATATGTTTCAATTGTAGTCTTGTTATTTGTAGATCCATAATCATTATTATGATTCCCTGTTAACTCAACGATATCTACACCACTTACCTTAAGGGTCTCAATATACTCTGGCTTAGCACAAAATCTCATACCTGTATATCCAGTACAACCCTTAACAAAAGACACCTCATTTGAAATATGAGTTAGATCTGCATCAGAAAGGAATTCATCTAAATCTCTAGCAGGATATGCATAATTTTTACTAGAATCTATTTTACTTGCAAGTCCTCTTGCGATTGCAACAACCCCACTCATATTTATCTTTAAAATATCCTCACTATCAATATATTCACTCTCTCCATATTTAAGCCCCATATTATGATTGATAATATGACTAACAAACTCATTTCTCTTATTACCATCTAATACATACCCTATCTTTAAACACCCCTGAGAATCAGTCATACAGTACTTACCATCCAAAGTTAATAACTTCATTCCCTTTGATAAATCCTCAATAGGTACAATCCCAATATACTCCTCACTACTTTTTAATGTATCTAAAAGATTATCTGTTTTTAT
>CAZQRG010000005.1:7575-15792 GCA_964595745.1 uncultured Candidatus Saccharibacteria bacterium
TATGAAAAAAAGGCTAAAAATGGTATAATAGTGTATAGAAGTATAGGATGTTTTTTTCTATTTCTTCTAAGCTTTTTCCCCTCTGTTACTGTTAGATTTAACATATATAGAATATATAAGATAACGAGTCATTTTAACAGAAAACATAACTATGGGACAAGCAGAAAGGATATAAATATGAAAACATATAACAAGAAAAATGTGTTAATGGGTATAGTAGGAATCCTTACTACCGGATTAATACTAAATATGATATACGACATATCTCCTAAAACAGTAGTTGGTATAGATCAAGCTACCTTTAAACAGGAGTATGCTGCTGATATGGTGTACATTGAAAGTACACCCGTTGAGGAAACCATATTAGAAACAGCAATCTCTATCACTCCACAAGATATTGAAAATCAAAGAAAGATTGATAATATTAGAAAGTTTTTTGAAAAAAGAAACTCTCCATTAGCTAAATATGCTCAGGAATTTGTATTCGCTGCAAAAG
Organism: uncultured Candidatus Saccharibacteria bacterium; assembly: GCA_964595745.1. Lineage (GTDB taxonomy): Bacteria > Patescibacteriota > Dojkabacteria > SC72 > SC72 > UBA2259. Next base: position 8,072 of record CAZQRG010000005.1, read on the forward strand.
AGTATGGAATTGACTATAGATTAGTTGCTGCAATATCCATTGTTGAATCAAGTGGTGGATTACACAACTTTAGACATTACAATGCATGGGGTTGGGGAAGTTACGGATTTGATAACTGGAAAGATGGTATATGGAGTGTATCAAAAGGTTTAGCAACTGGATACTATGCTAAAGGTTTAGATACCCCATACGAAATAGCAAGAATATACTGTCCTCCATCTGCATCAAGCTGGGCAGGAAAAGTAAAATCTTTAATGAATCAGATTGGAGAGTAAAGTATACTTGTATATGGAATCAACTAAACTGGGAAAATATATAGTTATATATCCTAACAAAAGGGAATACCACTTATTAAAAAGAGAGATATGGAATCAAGAGATATACAATTTTAATTCAAAAAAGATTACCCCCTTTATAATTGATATTGGATCTCATATAGGTATATCGATACTCTATTTCAAATCTAAGTATCCCGATTCTAAAATTCTTTCCTTTGAACCAAATCCAATATCTTTTGAAATATTGGAAGAAAATATTCAAAACAACGGATTAAAAGATATTACTCTTGTTAATAGAGCAATTTCCTCAAATGATTGTATTAAAACACTTTACATAGACAATACCAACGAGAACTGGAACTCTAATTCAAGTTTACTTGAAAAGAGCTGGAGTGGAAGAGAGAACAGTAAACCAATTAATGTTTCTTGTACCCGATTAGATGCATACCTTGAAGATATTCAAGCTATTGATATGTTAAAAATAGATACAGAGGGTACTGAGTTTGAAATACTAAACAGTCATAAGAATATATTAAATAGGGTTGAAAATATATCAGTTGAATATCATCCTAACAAAAGAAATAAGGTAGAGAAGATAATAGCTATTCTTAATCCCCATTTTCAATTAGAAATATATTATGAAGGAGAACAAATTAAGAAAGTAATAGATGGGAAACTCTTAACGATAAAGGGAAAGAAAAGAGTTTAATTTTGATTTCCACCCCTTCCTAAATATCTTGTATAACTCATTACCCACCTTTTTGGAATCATGCCTAATCAAGCTCCTATGTAAAATATCCCCCTTATCCTTTTGAATTATAGAGTTAGCTACTAAATCCGTTCTCAATACCTCCCTATCCTTAACATCTTTAAGATCATCAATAAAGAGATGTTCACCATCTTTAATATATCTTTTATACGCTCTCCTTGGTATCCTACCCTCATTTACTAATATGTAATCAAACTCCCTTCCAACATACCCCTCTACTAAAGTAATCATACTATTAAGAGTTAATCCCCTTGTTTGTCCAACCTTAGACATAAGGTTGGGAATAAATATAAGCTTAGCTTTCGTTTTTTGTAATGCCTCTGAGATACCCTCTACAACAATATTTGCTAATGTTGTTGTATATAAATCCCCTGGACCAATGATTATATATTGGCAATCTAAGATACAATCCACCGCCCCTTTATAAGCTTTTGCCTTTTTATCAAGGTAAAACTTCACAATACTTGCCTTAATATCAGGCTCATCAATTAAATGCTCCCCCAATATTTTCTCTCCATTAGAATACTCTGCAATTAGTCTAACCTTATCCAATGTTACAGGCACTATATTCCCAGAAACATTAAACAGATATTTAAACATCTCAATAGCCTCAACCTCTGATCCTGTTATTTCCGTCATAGCTATCATAAGTAGGTTACCAAGTGTATGTCCTTTTAATCCATCTCCTTGAGAAAATCTATATGTAAAAAGCTCTCTTAAAATATTACCCTCATTTTCCTGTGATAGAGCAATTATAGATTTCCTCAAATCACTTAATGGTAATAATCCAAATTCATCTCTAACAATTGCATTACTTCCCCCATCGTCCATCATCCCTACAACAACATTTAATTCTAAATCCCTATGCACTTTTAATCCCTCCAATACTGTTGAGGTACCTGTTCCTCCCCCTATTAATGTGATTTTCATACGTACAATTGTATATTAAAAAATGGTATAATGAAATGTTTAATTCACATATATCTCACAATTATGGAGTTTAAGATAGGTTCAAAAGTATTTTATCCCTCTCATGGAGCTGGATGGATAAGAAATAAAAAAGAGATAGAGTTTAATGGTAATAAAAAGATGTATTTTGAATTTGAATTCATAAATGCATCTATAACAATATCTACACCACTAGACAATGTTGATAATCTAAGTATTAGAGAGGTATTTTCTTCTAAACAGATTGTTGAAAAGATAAAGGTATTAAAAAAGACTCCATACAAAGATCCTAAAACAAAAGATTTTAATAGATTAATGGAGATATTTAAGAAATTAGAAACTCAAGCTACTATTGAATCAGCTATTGAAACAATACAGTACTGTAATCATGTAAAAAGAGGAAGAGAGAAAGATGGAAGATTAATACCGGTATCAATTGAAAACGAACTATCCCGAGCAATGGGAGACATTATTGGAGAGTTAGCAGTATCCGCAGGTACTAAATTAGAGACTGCTGGTAAAACATTTGAAAAAACAACTGGTTTAGAGGTAAATATGCTAGAGTTTAAGTATTCTGGTCATTAATATATCTTCTCCAACCTTAATCTCAATACCATTCTCAATACTTTCTACCTTCTGGATATCCTTAATATATATTCCCTTTTGAATATTCTCCCTATACTTTTCTATCAAACTTAGAACATTCTTACTATCACTTACATATTCTACAGATACGAACTGCCCTACTTCACAACCACTTTCCTTTCTTGCAACCTGTAATCCTCTTAATATTTCATTTAATAGACCCTCTTCTCTTAACTGCTCTGTTACATGAATATCTAAACTTACAAATATTGAGCCATTACCGAGAGATTCAATACCCTCTTCCTTAATCTCTTGTTTAGAAAACAGTACCTCTTTTACATTCAACTCCCCCTTTATTATCTCTTGCATTTGGGTATCAGAGATCGGTACATATGCTCTAGATAATGGTTGTCTAACTTTTAACCTATTTTCATCTCTAATATTTAATCCAAATGAACATATAGCTCTAACAGTATCCATATCAGTAAGAAGTTTTTCATCTAAAAGTTTTTCATTGAGTTGTGGATACTCCTCTAAATGAACAGACTCCTTAACATCCTCTTTAACTAAAGTTGCGTATGCGCTTTCACTTATAAAAGGAGCAAATGGTGCTAAGAGTTTAGAGGTCTCCAGTAATACAAAATGTAGTGTATCAAGTGCCTGCTTATCTCCATTTACAAATCTATCTCTTGATCTTCGTATATACCACTTAGAGAGTACATCTACTAATTCAAATAGATATTTAGTAGCATTCTGTAACCTATACTCATCCATATACTTAGTAACATCTCTAGTAGTTTGATTAAGCTTGGATATAATCCATCTATCCATTACATTTTGAGGAACATACTCCTTAGAATACTTCCAATCTAACTGATCCTTGTAATTAAGGAAATATTTAATACAGTTCCAATATGGAAGAAGTACTGTTGAGGTAACCTCTTTAACAAACTTCTCACTAAATATAACCTCTTCACCATGAACAATAGGTGAGCTTAGAAAATACAACCTAAGAGCATCTGCACCCATAGCATCAATAACTGTATTTACCTCTGGATAGTTTCTTTTACTCTTTGACATCTTTCTACCATCTGAAGCAAGTGCCAAACCGTTTACTACAACATTTTTAAATGATTTAGCATTAAATAGGCCAACACCAAGTACGTGCAATGTGTAAAACCAACCCCTTGTTTGATCAACACCCTCAGCAATAAACTCACCTGGATATTTTTCTTTAAATTTCTCTTCGTTTTCGAAAGGATAGTGTAATCTTGCAAAAGGCATAGAACCAGAATCATACCAAACATCTATTACATCATTTACTCTAGACTTAACTCCACCACATTCACATTTATACTTAATCTCATCAACAAATGGCTTGTGAGGATCTTTTAACTCTACACCGCTTTTATCTTTAATCTCATCAAATGACCCTATTACATCCTTTTCACCACATTTATCACAAACCCATACAGGTAAAGGTGTACCCCAATATCTATTTCTACTTAATGCCCAATCTCTTGCCTCCTCTAACCAATTCCCAAACCTTCCCTCTTTTACATGATTAGGTATCCAGTTAATTTCTTTGTTTTCTTTAACTAACATATCCCTTATAGCAGTTACCTTTACATACCAACTCTTAATAGGCTTGTATATTAATGGTGTATTTGTTCTCCAACACATAGGCATCTGATGCTCATAATCATAATGGGTAAAAAGAAGATTTCTCTTTTCTAAATCCTCCATAATATATTTATTAGCCTTTTTGTAGAACATTCCACTAAACTCCTTAATCTCATCCTTCATATTCCCCTGATCATCAAGATAATCAAACATTTCTATACCCATATCTGTCATTAAAGCGAAGTCTTCCTCTCCATAAGGTGCCTGATGAACTAAACCTGTACCATCATCTAAGGTTACATGGTCTGCATGTACTACCTTAAATGCCCCCTCCTTTCTTTTCTGTTCAAAATATGGATACAAAGGTTCATACTCTTTACCAATTAAATCACTACCTTTGAATGTATCTAATACCTTAAAATCTTCTTTAAAAATATTTTCTATTAAATTCTTCCCTACAATATATCTCTCACCTTTATATTCAACTTCTACATACTCAAAATCCTTTCCAACAGCAACAAGTAAATTACCAGGGAGTGTCCAAGGGGTAGTTGTCCATATTAATAGATAGATATCTTCATCTATAAGTTTTAACTTAACAACAACAGCAGGATCAGTAATCGTTTCGTAACCACCTAAAGCCACCTCAGAGTTAGAAAGAGTTGTACCTGCTCTAGTTGAGTAAGGTACTACCTTGTATCCCTCATATAACAAACCTTTGTTGTAAAGCTCTTTTAAAGACCACCATACACTCTCAATATACCAAGAATCCATTGTTGCATACTCTTCATCACTGTTTACCCATCTTCCCATTCTCTCTGTTAAACCTTGAATATCACCCTGATATTTTTTAACAGACTCTTTACACATGTTATTAAATTTCTCTATACCATATTTTTCAATATCACCCTTCTGTTTAAAACCCAAGGCTTTTTCTACCTCAAACTCTACTGGAATACCCTGACAATCCCAACCCAGACTTCTTTCAACTCTAAAACCTTTCATTGTTTTATACCTAGGTATTACATCTTTGATAACCATGGTAAGTACATTTCCATAGTGTGGTTTATTATTTGCAGTAATAGGGCCATCATAGAAAGTAAACGATTTATCTTTAGGTTTTTGCTCAATACTCTTCCTTAATATACCTTTCTCTTTCCAATATTTAAGAATACTCTCCTCTGTTTGAGAGAATGTTGGAATACTCTGATTTTTAGATATTAATATATCTTCCATAGTTATAGTTTGTGAATAGAAGAGGCTACTTGAATAAAGGGATCTTTAGATATATCTATATTGTTAATATATCTCAAATAGTTTTTATAGACTCTCTCGTTATTAATCTTAGACCTAACACTTCTCTCTTCAGAAAATGTCCCTCTATTTTTATCATACTCCCATACACTCATAGAACCACTCTCATCCTCTATTCCCAATCTATCATTTAATCTCAAAATAAAACAAGGTGTATCTTTCCCATACTCTTTATACTCAACAATAAAGTACAGATCACTAGATACAGGGCTTTCTGGTATTTCTGCTACACCTATTTCTAAAATAGCCAATTTGTCAGCAAATCTATTATGGTAGTAGATTGCAGGTTTAGGTTCTTTTAGTTCCATCTCTTCAGAAAATTTATTGAATATTTCATCATACTCCTGTGTTTTTGATTCAACATCTTCAGGACTTATATCTAACCTATCAGCTCTTGGAAATATTCCAATCTTACCATTTTGAGTACTTACCCTCTCATTTGAAACAAATACCACACTATTCTCTGCTTCTCCCTCGTTATAGTCTTGATCCATAATAACAGTATATTAACTAATATATTTCATAATTATACACAAAAAACATCTCTCTTTAAATGAAAAAAGAAAGAACATAAATACTACTCCTTAATATCTACACCCCCAAACACTACACCACCAGTGATTTCTAGTATAGGGCCAGATATCTTTCTCTCTTTAACTTCTGGATTCCATCCCCCTAGAATTCCTGTACCACTAGTCTTAATCCTACAATCTTTTGGAACAAATACCTCTACCCCACCAAATGCACAATTAATATGTATCTTCGCACCATCTTTAGATATTTTTACATCTCTTAAATCTAATTCTAAACCACCAAAGGCAATATTAAATTCTCCACCTTTAAAATCTTCAGAGGTAATCTTTTTCTCAACTCCCCAGAATAGAACTGTTTCAGCGATAAAGTCTTTATTAGAGACACTCTTTCCCTCTACTTTCTTCTCATTTTTAAAAAGTACAGATATACCCAACGCTATTATTACAACTGGCCATAGGACAGAGAAAAAATCCCAACCAAAAAGATTTGTTGAAAGAAATACTACACCTAAAAGTAATAGAATTAGACCAGGTACGCTATTTCTTTCAATTAAGAGTTTAGCTCCCAAAAAAACTAATATTAATGGCCAGAATTTAGCAATAACTAACCAGAAGTACTTACTAAACAATGGAAATATACCAGCTTGTTCAAAAAGTAAAATAACACCTATTACTACAACAGCTACTCCGAATACAAATCTTGGACTGATTTTCATATTAATATTTTTTAATATTAATTACTATCTATATTAAAAGATCCAACACCAACTGTAACATATATACTCAATTTCATATCCGAAGATGAGTAATTACTTGACGTGAATTTCCCTCTACCACCAGATACACCTGAAATCTCTTTCCCATCCGCTGTAATACTTCCAACTCCCAAGTCATATTCAAGTAGATATCCTACTCTAGTTGGAAGTGTTAAATTCATTTTTCCAGCTCCAACTGAAAGTCTTACATCTCCAGAAGGAAGGGAATCTGTTGTAAAGGTAGCATCTAATTTCCCAGCTCCTACCTCTGTCCAAAAATCTTTAACAGGAACACTATCGATTGTAATATCACCACTACCTGCACCTAATTTAATATCAAAACTAGATGGTAATGTTAATTGACCTAGTTTAATTTCATACTGTGACTCATCATAGAAAAGATAGAAGGATTTTGATGATGCTCCTGTTACTGATAAATCTAATATCCCATTTTCTTCACTATGCTCTAATTTAGGAGCGGTATAGTTTTTGGGAAACTTAGAATCAATAGTTAAGAATTCATTTATATTATCCTCAGATACAGAGAATTTACATGCCCCAACATCAATTGCTACTTTCCTTTCTACTATATCCTTGTATTCATAACCTGATACTTTATCGCTCTCTTCTAGAATTTCTTGTTGCAAATTAAACATTCCACTTCCACCCTTAAGTACCCAGTCATTTACTTTTTCTGGTAAAAATGAAACCTCTTTCTCAGTAAACTGCATATATGAAATTCCAAAGACACCAACTGTTAACCCAATTGTAAATAACATACCCAATATTCTTGCTAATAGAGAGTTACCTAATATGATGCGAATACCTATTAAAATAACTAAAACAGGCCAGAACCTAACAACATATATCCATATACCCCATCCAACTACACCTGTTGTATTTAATAGAAACATTA
>CAZQRG010000006.1:0-13507 GCA_964595745.1 uncultured Candidatus Saccharibacteria bacterium
TAATCTAGAAAGATATAGATTTAATTCTGATATCTCCTCTATTAGTTGAGATTGAACAAATATATCACAGCTATCTGGATTCAAACCAAGAGCTATGTAATCTTTTACTACATCTAAAACATACATTTGAGTATCTTTTGGTTCAGCATCAGTTAAAGCATGTAAATCTGCAACAAATACCATAGGCCTCCCTATCTCTTTTTCATTTTGTAAAGTTACAATAGTGTGAACAGAACCAATAACATTAGCAATAGTTAGACCACCACTTGGCCTTATACCTGTAAACACATCTACTTTGTACTCAATGTTTTTCATATATTTAAAATACAATTAACTTCTCTAATTATACACTATCATATGCTAGATAATATATAATTGGGAAGAATGAATATACTGGATTTTAAAAACTTAAAACAGATACATGAATACTTTGCAGTACATAACACATGCAAATTAAAAAATACTGCCACACAACCTGTATATGAAATAAAACCACCTAAATCAGGAATTGTCTTTATAGGGGAAGCACCTGGAAGGAATGAAGATTTACAGGGGAGACCATTTGTAGGAGCTGCTGGTAAATTCTTAGATGAACTACTTAGAGGAATTGGATATACAAGAGAGGATGTATATGTAACAAATGTTGTTAAGTATAGGCCTCCAGATAACAGAGATCCCCTACCCGAAGAAAAAAATGCCTGTAGAGTATGGGTTAATGCTGAGTTAATATTTCTTAAACCGAAGGTAATAATACCGTTGGGAAGACATGCTTTAGAGACCTTTATCCCAAACCAACAGATTTCATTAGTACATGGGAAAGCGTATACACATAGCAGTGGTATTCCTGTTTTTGCAATGTATCATCCTGCAGCTGCTTTGTATAATCCGAATTTGAGACAGATTTTAGCTAAAGATTTTCAAATTCTAAAAGATTTTCTTGATGGGAAGATATCTTCTCAAGAAACAGAAAATCTGGTTTCTGACCAAGAAGTTAATCAGAAAGAGAAACAAAGTGTAATAGATGAGATATTAAAAATGTAACATCTATCCAGACCAACCAACATCATAGAAAATTTTCTCTGCTGCTGTTTCATACTCTGATATCTCGGTTGGATTAAACCAAAGTCCAATCTCTCTTTCTGCATTTTCTACGCTATCTGAAGCATGAAGCATAGATCTAGTTACTCTTCCCTGTTCATCTGCAAGTGCAAAGGAATCTAATGAGAAATCTGCTCTTATTGTTCCAACATCTCCATCTGCAGGACTAGTACTACCCAACATCTTTCTTACACCTGAAATAACACCAAAACCTTGAAGAACAATAGCTAAAACTGGACCACATGTTAAGTAGTTAATATTTGATTCTCTAATCCATTTTCCTCTTTCTAAAGAGTTCCAATTGGACGTATCTTCTCCCCTTGCCTCTGCTCCTTTCTTCGCCTTGTCACCTGTCTCTTTCAAGTATTTAGGGTCATCTTCATAGTGTTTACCTACTAACTCTCTACTTGGTATTAACATCTTCATTCCAACCAATTTAAAACCCTTTCTCTCAAACCTACTCACTATCTCTCCAACTATCTGTCTTTGTAATACATCTGGCTTAAATATTACCAAAGTCTTTTCTTTGTTCTTAGCAAGCATACTCATATTACTTAAATTAATTAGCCATTTTACCATATATTTTAAATATGTAAGGTATAATATGGGGATGGAAAGAATATATGACACGATAATAATTGGAGGAGGGGCAGCAGGGTTAATCTCTGCTGTTGAGTGTAAAAGACTTAATCAAGATATCTTGGTCATTGAAAGAAATCCGAGAGTTGGAAAGAAAATAGCGATAACAGGGAAGGGAAGGTGTAATGTAACAACTCTAAATCATGATCTTCAGGATTTAATATCCAAATACCAGAGAAATGGTAAGTTTCTCTATGGTCCTTTTTCTAGATTTACAGTTAAGGATACAATTGATTACTTTGAGAAAACCTTAAAGGTTAAACTGAAAACAGAGAGAGGAAACAGGGTGTTTCCTGTAAGTAATAACGCAGTGGATATAATATATGCATTACAAAAAGAGATCAATGACGACATATTACCAAATACCTCTGTTTTAAGTTTTAAGATGGATGGGAGTAAGATTGTTTCAGCAGTTACATACAAGGGTGAGTTTAAAGCTAAAAGATATATATTAGCTACAGGAGGAAAATCATATCCAATTACAGGATCTAATGGAGATGGATATACCTTAGCACAATCAGTTGGTCACACAATCATAGAACCTAAACCTGCACTTGTTCCAATTCTATGTAAAGAGAGATGGATAAAAAAGTTAGAGGGGCTATCTCTACTTAATGTAAAAATTACTGCATACCAAGGAGAAAAAAAGATTGTAAGTAGATTTGGAGAGTCCATATTTACTGATAACGGAATGAGTGGACCAATTGTAATTGATATGTCTAGATATGTTGGAGATGCACTGGAGAAAGGAGATGTTCAACTTAGTATTGATTTCAAGCCTGCTTTAACAAAGGATGTACTTGATAAAAGGGTTATAGCTGATTTCCATATTTACAGGAACAAAGTATTTAAGAACTCCCTTAAGAGATTACTTCCCTCCTCTCTAATTCCTGTGGTTGTAGAGTTAAGTGGTATTGATCCTGAAAAGAAGGTTGCAGAGATATCTAAAGATGAAAGAGAAATATTAGTTAATCTTCTAAAAGATTTTAGATTAACTGTATTAAAATTAGACGGATGGGATAAAGCAATAGTTACAGCTGGAGGGGTAAATATTAAAGAGATAGACCCTACTACAATGAAATCTAAAATAGTTGATAACCTATACTTTGCTGGAGAGATGATTGATGTATATGGTCCAACAGGTGGGTATAACCTACAAATATGCTGGAGTACAGGTATTTTAGCTGCAAGATCATAAGTATGGAAAATTTTAAAGAGATATTTCAAAAGATCGCAGAGACTAAGGTATGGAGAGAAAATACTCTTCAAACAGTATTAAAGAAATATCCTAAAAATGGTAAGGGGCTATACAGACATGATGATTTAGTTCTAGCTTACAATGAGTTACTAAGTAAAAAAGAGATACAACCTAGTAAAACCATTGAAGAAAGAATAAGAATGAAACCTACTAGAACACAATCTGGAGTAGCTACAGTTACTGTATTAATGAAACCTTTCATATGCCCTGGTAAGTGTATATTTTGTCCTAATGAACCCAATATGCCAAAATCATATATTGCTTCGGAACCAGGGGCACAGAGAGCTCTCAGTAATGGATTTGATCCCTACTTACAAACATACAATCGTATTAAGGCATTACAAAATATTGGACATAGAACAGAGAAAATAGAATTGATAATATTGGGAGGTACATGTTCTACATATCCAGAGCAATATATCATATGGTTTGTTAAAAGATGTTTTGATGCTATGAATAGCTTTGGTAATACATCATTTGAAGTAGATACCAAAGGGATTAATGAAATAACATGGGAACAACTTCTTGAAGTCCAAAAAATAAATGAAAAAACAGTTTGTAGAAATGTTGGCTTAGTATTAGAAACAAGACCAGATTACATTACTAAAGAGGAAGTAATTAGATTCAGAAGATTAGGAGCTACTAAAATACAGATTGGAATCCAAAGTTTAGATGATAATATTCTAAAGCTAAATATGAGAGGCCATAGTATTAAGGAAAGTAAAAAAGCTTTTGAATTACTTAGATTATCCGGTTTTAAAATACATGCCCACTGGATGCCTAATCTATATGGTTCTAATGTTAAAAAAGATATAAAAGATTATAAGAGACTTTGGTCAAAAGATTTTCAACCAGATGAATTAAAAATATATCCTACCTCCATTATTAGAAATACCCTTTTAGAAAAGTATTACAAAGAGGGTAAATATATTCCATATACACATGATCAGTTACTTAATCTGTTTGTAAATATTCTTCCTACTACACCAAGATATGCTAGGATAACAAGAATAGTGAGAGATATACCTTCAAATGAGATAGTAAGTGGGAACAAGAGTAGTAATTTTAGACAGATAGCAGAGAAAGAGATATTAAGACAGGGGGAAAAGATGCAAGATATACGGGCAAGAGAGATTAAGAATGAGAGTATCACATGGGATGATATTGAGCTAGAAACAATTAAATATGATACCTCTGTTTCAAAAGAGTATTTTATCTCATACAAAACAAAAGATACTGATAGGATATGCTCTTTCTTAAGATTATCTATTCCTAAAAAAGAAACATACATTGAAGAATTAAAAGATTCAACAATAATTAGAGAGGTACATGTGTATGGAAGTGTAGTTAATATTGGGAAAGAAAGTGATGGAGAATCTCAACATTTAGGTTTAGGTAAAAAGATGATAGACACTGCAGAGGAGATTTCTCATAAGGAAGGATTTAAGAAAGTCTCTGTAATATCTGCAATTGGTACTCGTGAGTACTATGAGAAAAGAGGATTTAGAAACAACACATTGTATATGTCTAAATCTATTTGATAACGATACTCTTAATAATATTATCCATAACTATTACCTCCTCCGAATATACTTGGCTATCTACACTAATAACCTGCTCATCTTCATATACATACTTAATCAGATACTGCTCTTTGTTTAACTCAAGAGTTGGTGTAGAAATATTACTATCTTGTGAAGCAAATACAGAACCACCGAATACATGTTCTAAATCAGTTTCCTTGATAATATCTTTTGGTAATACATGTGTAACCTTATTTACAGACACTCCATTTATTTCCAAAGGAGAAACATAAGTCTCATAACTTTCTTCTCCATCATACATAAAACCCCACCCACCACCTGTAATTATTGGATCTTTAATAATATATATTGAAAAAGAACCATTGGTAATCACACTGGCATAATCTATACTCTTATTAACAGTCCATCCATTAGGCATATTTAATTGGATTACTTTATCTTCTCCACCAGATTCACTTGGAACAATTACTTCAGTTAACAATTTTACATTCTCCTCTTCTACAACTTCTGTATTGGTTTCAACATCTAAATTCTCTTCAGTACTTGGATCTTCTTGTGCAAAATACTGTTTATATACATAGTACCCCCCCATCCCAAGAATTAGAAATAATAGAATTGATACTACTATTAAAAATCCCTTACTCTTCTTTTTTTCTGGCTGTATCTCGCTACCATCCTGTTCACTTGGTGTAACACCATCTACTTGATCAATAGATGAAATTAATTCCGACAATGGTTTTTCTACTTGACTCATATTAATAAATATTTAATTTATTTAAAGATAACTAATTTTATCACTTTCTAACCTCTTCTCTATCTCTTACCTTAATTTTAAACTCTTTTGTATTATTTAATATTTCACAATAATTAACTTCTGTATTTGCCATCTCTGATTCACCCATAAATAGTAAATACCCTTTTAAACCCTCTGATATTTTATTTAAGTCAAATACACAATATGTAGTGATTTCTGAATCAGTAAATATCTCATTATTCTTTGAAATCTCCTCCTGATTTACACTATTATGCACTTTTATATAATCAAAAATCCTGAATGCTTCGTATCCTCTTACGATAATTGTTGGCTCTTTTTGAACTACAATACCAGATTCTTCTGTGTTTACAGCATCAAGAGGAGTATATTCCCTCTTTAAAAATCCATACTCCATACCATTAACTATTACTTTCGTTAAAGGAAGTGTAGTATCCGAACTAAAATAACCAGCCAGAATCTCATCGTTTACTATATAGCTCATACGATAGTTACTTGGTGCACAATTCTCATTCCTATTATCCTGCCATAAAACCCAGGATACACCTTTTTTAGCAACAATTACCTCACCTTTTGTATATCCAATAGGTATATACCCAGTATCATCACACTCTGAATTAGGAGCTGTTATATCAAGTACCTTACCATTATCCATATCTAAGACTATTTCACCATATTTAATAGGTACTTTCTCTTCTTTATTATAATCATTGAAAATGTAATATTCCCATATACCTGCAGCTAGTAAGAATACTAGGGATAGGATAATAAAAAGTACTTTCCTTTTTTTCTTGTTTACTTTTTTTATCTCTTCTTCCATTGGAATATATATCAGTTTACCCTATTAAGTTATATCTAAATACATTTACTTTGTCTATGAAAAGATTGTTATGTATAATTTAGGAGCTTAATTTAATTTTTCTTCTAATAATGATTCTTTTTAAGGGGAGTAAACTAAATATGAACCCTTTCCAACCTCAAATTATTCAACCCGATGATTTTCATAAATTCCCTCAACCCATTCCGAAAAGTGTAATATTCGCATCTAATTCTGAAACAAAAGCAAAAATCTTCGCAGTTTTTTCTGGGATTATTTCTTTCGGAATAGAATCTTCCTCTGATAATTCTCAAATTTCTGTCATTATGGAAGACGAAATAATTCCAGAAACTTTAAAAGAAAAAGTGTATCTTTACAGATTCGATTCTGATAAAGGATCTTGGAAACCTATAGAAGAAACTAGCGAATGGTATTCTACAGAGGAACAGATACCAATAGAGATTACAGAGTATACAAGAGAAGAGCTGTATAACGAGTTAAGAGAAAATCCAGAGATATCTTTTAAAAAGGAATTCCATGAGAAAGAGAGAACAACTGAAAGTTAACAGAATAGGTCTGAAGTAAATTATTCTCCAAATTCAAATGAATCTATTACTTTCTGACTCTCTTGGTAGGATTCTGTTGGTGTTAAACTTCTAAAATATCTTACTATATAAACAAATTTAGAATTCACAATGATATGCCCATCATAATTATCAAAATCTGCAGGAGCCGATTCTATAAATGTGATTACGTTATGTCCCCACTTCTCTTCTTCTTGTTCCGTAATTGTTGGGATATAGTTGTTTTTAGCACCATCATTTTTTACATTCTCAAAATAAATTGTTTTTACATCGTTTAAACTTTTAGCTCCTTGGTTTTCATATATCTCAATATATATCATATGTTCTTGAGCACAACCACTTCCACAGTTAAAGGCATTATATGTTTCCTCAGGATAAAACTCTAAATGCACGTCAGTTAAGTAGTTCGGATAGAGAGAATCGTCATTCTCAAGAATTTTTGGAGTCCATCCCCATTCTATCAATTCACCCTCAATTGTTTTATTCATTCTGTATGGTGATATCTCAGCACTAAATTCATACTCTGGAAGACTGAACAGTGCCCATCCAGAATTTTTCATAATATATTCTTCACAATCATTCTTAGTTTCAACTATATCTTCATCTTCTACAATCTCTTCTTCATTATTATTTTTTATTATATTATCCTCTCTATCTACAAAATACTGATTGTATACATAGTATCCACCTACTCCAAGAATTAATAACAAAAGGATACTTACAACTATTGGAAATACTTTGCTTTTCTTTTTTACAACAGCTACTTCTTTAGAATTAGACCCTTCTTGTTCGGAAGATGAAATTAATTCTGATAGGGGAGTTTCTGTTTGTTCCATAAATAATTGATATTAATTTATATTTTAATAAAAGTTATTAAAAAAGTAACTTTATCCTCCAAATTCAAAAGATTCTATAACCTTTTGACTCTCTTGGTATGATTCTGTTGGTAGAGTACTTTGGAATGTTTCTATAACATATACAAATTTTGTTGTCACTAAAATATTTCTATCCAAAAGATCTTTACCTGGAGCAGCAGGACTATCCTCTGAATAATTAATTACATCATGTCCCCATTTCTTACCTTCTGTTTCTGTAATTGTTGGAATGAAATTTTCATCTTGTACTGCTTCTTTAACATTTTCAAGGTACACATCTTTCACTTCAGCAAGTGTTTTATTCCCTATGTTCTCATATATCGAAACTGTTATAGTATGATTTTTAGCACACCCCTCATCACAATTGAATGAGTTCAAAGACTGAATAGGGTGAAATTCAATCAAGACACCTTTCAAATAGTTTGGATATAAACTTTCTTTGTAATTAGAATTTGCATTATCTTCGTTTGAGATCATATTTACAGTCCATATCCATTCTACATCAATATTCTCAACTATCTCATTCATTGTATATGGTGATATCTCTGCACTAAATTCATATTCTGGAAGACTGAATAGTGCCCACCCTGTATTCTTCATTGAATATTCATCAGAATCATTTTCAGTTACTGCAATATTCTCTTCTTCATTATTCTCCTCTCTATCTACAAAATACTGATTGTATACATAGTATCCACCTACTCCAAGAATTAATAACAAAAGGATACTTACAACTATTGGAAATACTTTGCTTTTCTTTTTTACAACAGCTACTTCTTTAGAATTAGACCCTTCTTGTTCGGAAGATGAAATTAATTCTGATAGGGGAGTTTCTGTTTGTTCCATATGTATAACAGATAATAGCTTAAATATTTATTTATACATTGAAATATATGTGTTGTCTATTTATGCCCAATATGTGTACTATGACTTAATCAATTATTTGTTAAGGCGAAAAGAGATATTCTTTTTATGACTTGTAGGTTGTCGGACTTGAACCGCTTCAGGATTTCTCCAATAGATGAATCACATCGCAAACTATTAGAATAGTTTGAAGAGCTTCCCCAACTCTCAACCAACCTACAATTAATAATATCATTTTCTAATAATTAGGAAGAAATGGGTGTACAGGGATGGATGTCGAACCTTTTTGATATTGTTTTTAATATTTCGGAGCTATTTACTTCTGAACATTAACTCTACCACCAACAAAATATGCCACATATACCTCTTTGTCATCCATATAGATTTTCTCAACCTGTCTGAACTCTTCAATATCCCCTTCTATACTGTTTGTATATTTTAGATTTCCTTCAATATATTCCTTTGGTCCTCTATGAACCAATTCTCCATCTGGACCTTTTGTTAATGCTTTTCTTAAAAAATCATATATGTCAGAGAAATTTATACCCTTAGCTACCTTACCCCAATATACAGATCTAAATATATCTATACCGTTCTCCCAAATGGTTTCATTACCTGAATATGGTTCTCCCCCATAGAATTCGTCTTCATATGCGAAGTTTTCAATAGTAAGCTTTAATACTTTTCCATTTTTACCATTTGTAACATACTTTGAATTAGGATCAGCATATCCTTTAACATTAAAATCTCTTAGTAGATCTTTTAGCGTATCTTTTTCTAACATTGAAATATCAATAAAGTTATTGGTATATTTTACAACTTTTGAGAATTAGAGGAAATGGGTGTACAGGGGCTCGAACCCTGAACCTAACGGTTAAGAGCCGTTTGCTCTACCAATTGAGCTATACACCCATATATAAACACAGAATTATACAATAGAATACATATTTATCAATACATACCCTCTTTTCTTAATTTCGATACCACTATATCTTTTAATATCCATTGTTCATTTTTTTCAACAAAAATCTCACTATCCCCCTCTATACTCTCCACCTTGTACTCCGTATCTAACACCTCTAACCTATACCTACCACTCCCTACTAACATTCTATACCTACCTCTCATATCAGTTACTCTCTTTAAGACAATCTTTTCAAATTCCAATTCCCTTAATCCTAACACTACACCACCAATAGGATTACCCTCTAAATCTTTTACTATTCCATACCTTCCTTTCTTTGCAAATATATTTCTTACTAAGAAGAAGAATGATGGAATGTACAACGCAAGTACTAATAGTGTTAACCAATACGGATTTTTAGAATACAGGTATATTGCTAATACTAAACCGATTATAAAGAGTAAGACATGTAGAATATTTACAATCACTTTAATCCTACCCCACACTATCTCTCTCCATACTCTGAACTTAGATACCTCTACTGGGTCAAGTGGAATTGCATAGTTAAGTTCCATTTCATCACTAATTTCAAAATATTCACCATGATATACATTTGTCAAAGGATAGTCCTCCTTACCAAAGATAATGGTTGATGGATATATATAGTTTTGAGCTCTAACCAATATTTTGTATTTACCCGGTTTTAATCTTGCAGAGAAATACCCCTTTGAATCAGTTACATCAGACCAAACAATTTTACCATTCTCATCATATATTCTAATAATAGCTTGAGCTATTGGATCCTTTGTTAAAGAATCATATACATATCCTAACGGTTTGGCACCAGCTCGAAAACCTAACCAAGATAAAAGATTGATTATTAGTTGCAAAATAACATATGGTAGATTTAATAGACTACCAATCATAATTAAAAATGCCGTACCAACAGTAATTAAACTTGTTGTAGTTGTAATCGTTTCTAATGTAACTGGTTCTAACTGTCCTACAGTATCATCTAACCCTTTATTTATATCCTCAATGGTCTTTTCAATCTGATCAATAATTGGAGGTTTAGTTGGAGGTACTTCTCCCTTTGGAATATTCAAATATATATTACATACCCTTGAGATATTTCCAGCAGCATCTCTTGCCTCTACACAAAACTCATATCTTTCTTTTAAATATGCACCCGATACCCTTTCTAAGTCACCCAATCTTACATTGACTATAAGGTTGTCTCCCTCCATATGGTAATCAGTTACACATGTATTTGTTTGTCCTGAACCTTTAACACATAGAAAGATTGCACTCTCTAATTGAAGATTGTCAGTAACTTTGAAAACCATCTGAACAGTATCATTAGAATTCCATTCTACCGTATTATTTTCACCTACATCTCCAATACTTACAGTCTCTATTACAGGAG
This sequence comes from uncultured Candidatus Saccharibacteria bacterium, assembly GCA_964595745.1. Taxonomy (GTDB): domain Bacteria; phylum Patescibacteriota; class Dojkabacteria; order SC72; family SC72; genus UBA2259. The sequence continues at coordinate 10,782 of CAZQRG010000006.1, forward strand.
GCTGTGCATCTTGAACACTAAACACGGTACTAGACCAAGCACTAACTCCCCCTGAAGAGTTTCTAGCCTTTACACGATAGAAATACATCTTACCATCCTCTAAATCATTAAACTGATATGAGGAGTTACCTGTCCATCCAGAGCTTGCCTCTACTGTATTAAAATTTGGATCTTCACTTACCTCAACATAGTATTCATACCCAGGTCCCATGTTATTCCAAAGCAGTGTATTGCTTGTTCCCTTGGTATAGTATGGCTCTGGAAGAAAAGTTGGTACTGCTACAGGAACCACATACAAAGTTCTACAGTTCTGGATATTAATATCGTAACCTAGTGTAGTATCTTTTGCACAAACTAAGTATGTTCCTGGAATAGTTGAATATACACTTCCAGTAGTTTTACCAGTAGAATCTGTTACTGACGTAGGTTGAGTAATATTTAAACTAGGAGAAACAATTACCACAGATCTTCCAGAGATACCAGTTCCAGATGGTGTTAGTATTCTGATAGTAACGGAACTTGGTTGGGATATTTCAACAGTAATAGGGTTTAAGTTAACAGTGGAGTAAATATCTACAGTAATTCTACCCTCAACAGTTACCATTTCGGTATCTACAGGTACAAATGTCTGTGCATATGAAGAAAATGTACAAAAGAAAAACGATATTAAAATTGTAAGTAAGGCAGTTTTTAATTTCATTTTTAAATCTCTTCTATTACTCTCTTAATATATATATCTAGAGCCTGTGTAAAATTTTTCTCGATGTATGGATTCCCTCCTAACTTGTAACTCTTTCCTGCTTTACTGTAACAGTTTTTACACAGAAGAGCAAAAGAGGATAGATCCATATATTTTAGATCCTCACTACTTCCACACATATTACAAACAGAAAAGTCACTTAAATATCCCATCTCTTTAAGAAAGATAGTCCTAAATCTATTTATACTCTCTATATCAAAATTCTTCTTACATACACTCTCCAACATATTAAAAACTTTTTCATTAGGATCGTTCTCTTGAAGTATCTTATTTAATATATCTAATACTCTTTTAATATCCTCTATCTTGTTTTTTAAAATATCAGTATCTGGAGCATATATTAATTGAGACTCTGTTAATAAAGGTAAACCTTTTCCTTCATAAAAGGATATATCACAAATATTAAGAGTCTGGATATTTCCCCTATTCTTACTTACTATTTTTCTAATACCTCTTGCAAAAAGAGTAAACTTACCACTATGTTTACCAAATACAGTTAAAACCCTATCTGCTTCTGAATAGTTAATGGATTTTAAAACGATAACAGTATCTCTAGACATCGCTTTTACTACCCTCCAATATATCTTCTACATACCTTTTAATCTTGTATTGAAATATCTCTGATGCAAAATTTGCAGCCTGTTTTCTACACCCATCCGCTTTATACTCCCTAATATCAAAACTCTTTAATATCTTAGAAAGCTCTTTGTAATCATACTTATCAAAAAAGATACCAGTCTTAGGATTACTATCAGATATAGTTTCAATTACACCACCATCTCTATATGCTATTACCGGTGTACCTGCTGCATTAGCCTCTACTGGTACCATACCAAAATCCTCCCCCTTTGCAGGAAATACCACTGCCTTTGCCTTAGCTAAAAGTACAGGTCTTTCATCATCAGAGTAATATCCTAGGAACTTAATAAAACCTCTTCCCTTTAACTCTTTAACTAAATCCTTCATCCTTTCTAAATCATTCCCTATACCTGCGACTTTAAGAGGTACCTTAGCATCACAAGCAGCTCTAATAGCTAGCTCCACACCTTTGTATGTTTCTACTCTTCCTAAATACAGAAACCAGTTTTCCTTCTCATATTTTTTACTTACTTTACTAATTTCTGTTACTCCTACAGGAGTATATATTACATCCGCATCTACACCGTAATACTTTTTAATTCTTTCCTTAACAACATTAGATATAGCCACCATTTTATCTACCCTTCTTGCTGCATTCCTATCCCATCTTTTCCATATGTCTTCTAGGAAGGTATCCATAAAGAAGGCATAGAATTTAAATAGAGCTTTGTTAACTCCTTTTAATTGTTGATGATCTTTAAGACTCCTACCCTCTTTCTCCCAAAAGAATTTAGAGGGAGACATACATATATTTACATGAGGAATATTACCTCTTACAAACTTAGCGAAACTAATAGATATGGATAGTATTGCATCATATCCCTTAAATCTAAAAGATCTATATGCTAATGGTTGTAATAGGTTGTAAAAATGTTTAAGTTCAAATTTCCAAGGTAAATATTGCATAAAAGAGGTCTTTATCTTTACATCCGCGAACTCTTTCTTAACAAAATCTTTATCATAGAAGGCTGTATACAAAGTCTTTTGAGGAAATGTATCTAGCATATATCTAAGTTGTACTTCTGCCCCACCCCTTTTATACAAAGGGTCACATACTATTGCTAGGTTGTAAACTTTTTTTTCTGCCATCTATTTAACAAAAATATTAGATATACCTTGATTATATCTCTTATACATCAACATCTTAAGTACCTATGTAATATCTTTAACGAATATTAAAGTTCTGGAAGACCATCATCCCCAAAATCATCCATTGAAAAATCATCATCCTCTTTATCTAACTCTGCAACAATATCATCTAAATCAGATAGGTCATCATCAGATTTAGCTACTGTTTTTTCTACATCTGAATCATCATCAGGATATA
>CAZQRG010000007.1:0-12753 GCA_964595745.1 uncultured Candidatus Saccharibacteria bacterium
AAAAATCCCTTTAAGGATTACTCTCATACCTCTATACTATCATTTCTTTTTCTTTTTTAAAAAGTGGTAGCTTAAGAAAGCAAAGGGAATCATACTAAGAAATATTTTTAGTGTTGTTAATATTATTGATTCTCCTCTTTCCATTATTAAAATCATAACAATACTCCATGGAATCATACTAAGAATTGTGGCGAGGTAATATTTTATAAAGGAGATATTTGTTAAACCAAATGCATATGAAGCAAAATCGCTAATATAGAAGGTTGAGAGACGAAGTAAAACAAATTTTTTTGTATCAATTTTATTAGCAATTTCCTCTATTCTAATAATTCCTTCTTCACCAATAAATTTCTTAAGTACTTTTTTGCCATATGTTCTTGCTAAGTAGAAATTTGTAATAGAAGAAATTAGCCATGTTAATATTGAATATATAATTGCTGTTTTACCAAAGAGAATAAAGCCTGCTACAAAGAGAGCCGAGGTACTCAATGGGGCAAAGATCTGTCCTGTAACCTGTATGAGCATATAGAATAGAGGAGCTAGTATTCCAGCCTTGGAAATAAAGGAGAATATTTCTTCGGATGAAAAAATACTTGAGAGAAAAATAAGAAGGGCAAAGAGGAATATGGAGATTAGTATATAAAGGACCTTCTTAAAAGATATTTTCATAATTAATTATACAGTATATCGGGAAGGTATTAGCAAAAAAAAGGATGGAGTACCAATATACAACCATCCAAACACCAGGAAAGTGTGCATTACAACACACTGGGTTTGGCCTACACAACACAAGTAAAGAAATATAAATACTTCAAAACTTGTTAATGTTGTAAGGTGTCAATGTTCGAATCATTAACATATCTTTCAAATCCACAGAAACATTCTAAAATAGAAAAATTGGTTCTAAATTAGAGTTCGCTAGCAACCTGTTAGGATTTAAAAGTCCTAGTATCTATATGCTAGATATAGCGGTAGTATTTGTCAATACTAAAAGAAGGGAGAATGGTTATAGGGTTGGTAGAAAGATATGTATTAGCTCTTAATATAGAAGAAAAGTAGAAACAAAAGAAATACTATAACACTAATCTAATAGCTTCCCAATTGAGTGTCTATTATTTAATCTGTTTATTATTTCTGAGAAGTATTTTGATACTGAGATTACTTTTATCCATTTATTATTAATTAATACATCTTCTGGAATATATGTTGCATCTGTACATATTAATTTATTTAGTATCCCCCTATTATATAGATCAATTAGCTTATCGATAGCTGAACCATTTAGTAAAGAAAATGTCGTTACACCGACAACCTCTTTAGCTTTTGAACTCTTAGCTAGCTCAACTGCTCTACAGAATGTTCCTCCTGTATCTATCATGTCATCAATGATCAGAACTCTCTTGTTTTTAACATTTCCCAATATTTTCATATCATCAACAACATTCTTCTTTTTATAGTTTCTTACTTTGTATGTAAATGCAATTTCACAATTAAGAGATTGAGCGTAGTAATTTGCTCTTTTAGCACCACCTAAATCCGTAGGCATAACTACTGTATTATTTAAATCTTCAGAATATTTTTTAATATACGGAATAAGAACATAACTACCTTTTAAATCATCTACCCATGAAGATCTAAAAAAACCTTGAATTGCAGTATTATGTAAATCCATTGTAATGATATGATCTGCACCCATAGTACCCTCAAGTTCCCATGCAACACGTGCAGCAGTAATATCCTCCCTACCCCACTGTTTATCCTGTCTAGCGTAAGGGTAAGATGGAATTACAGCTGTAACATAGTTTGCATCACACCTTTTGCATGCACCAAGTACAGTGTAAAGAGCTCTTAAATTCTGGTCGACTCCTTTACCATTGTAATGATTCTCAACATCTTGAATAACAAAAACATCTTTACCACGTACACTTTCATTAAGAACAGACTTAACCTCTGTATTTGCAAATACAATTTCTTGAGAGTCTAATAACTTTATTTTTTTCTTCCTATTCTTATTGATCTCTTTAAGTACCTTCTTTGCAAAAAACAATCCAGATTCACAAGATATTATGCATAGATCTCCCCTGTAATGATTCATGAGTTACGAATACAAAATTATAAGATGAATATATATCTTTTAATTTCTTGTGGCAAGTTATATCTTTCTATATTCAAAATATCCCATATTAAATCTTTTATTCTAAAAGTATGCGCATTTTTAATAATGTGGTAAATTATTAATACAATGTTAGATATTGACACATCATATTTTAGAATATTTCTACTTGCTATATCAGCTTTAATTCTTTTCCTATTTGGAATTGATAATCTAAGTACAGAGTTTCAAGTATTAGCTTCAGAGAAGTTTAGAAGGATAATATCAAAACTATCAAGAAATAGAATAATTGGAACGATAGTTGGTGCTGTATCAACTGCTATCATACAATCTAGTACTGCAGTATCAACAATTGCCGTAGTATTAGTAAATACAGGAGTTATCTCTTTTAGAAATAGCTTAGGAATAATACTAGGTGCAAATATTGGAACGACAATAACAGCTCAATTAGTATTAATAAACTCTTCCTCACTAGCTGCTCTTTTTATTATTTTTGGATCCATTCTTAAATTTGCAGGTAAGAACTTTAGAATTCTTAGTAAAGCTATTTTCTATATTGGCTTTGTTCTTTTCTCTCTTAATATTCTTTCAAGTGTATTAAAACCTTTAGGTGTAGATCCAGATATTGTTAATATGTTTGCACAATTATCAAACCCACTTTTTGCATGTTTAGTAAGTGCAATATTTACATCATTAATTCAATCTAGTTCAATATCCTCAGGTATTATTGTATTGCTTGCAATGGGTAATCTTATTCCTATAGAAGTAGCTATACCAATGATCTTTGGTGCAAACTTAGGATCAAGTACTACTGCATTTTTTGTTTCTTCAAAAATGGGTCTTTATGCAAAACGAACAGGATTTGCTCACTTCCTTGTTAACCTGCTTGGTGTTATTGTTTTTATGCTTCTTTTGGATCCCTTTATTAATTTAGTTGGACTATTTTCTAATTCTCCAGCTGCTCAAACAGCTCTTGCACATTTTCTTTTTAATGTAATTAGTTCATTAGTATTTTTAGTACTTCTTAATCCATTCGAGAAGCTTATAAGATTAATTATTAAAGGAGATGAGGAAGAGATTGTGTTTAAAACAAAATATATTAATGGGGGTAGTGATGATCCTAAAATAAATATTAGAAATATTAAAAAGGAGTTAGTATATTCGATAGAGAATACAATAAGAATATTTCAAGGCTCACTAGGGATGTATTATGATTCAAGTAAACAATCTATTATGCAAATACAGAAATATGAAGCATTAAATGACTATTTAGATGAAGAGATTACGCATGCGATTGTAGAACTAGCTAAGAAGAGATTATCTAAAACAGATGCAAGAGAATCTGTACTTCTCGTTAGGGTTTCAAACTATATTGAACAACTAGGAGATCTTGGTCAGGATTTATCATATGTTTTTACAAAAATGCACGATTATGGTGGAAAAGATAGTGATGTATGTATTGATCAATTGGCTTTAGTGAATAGTAGATTGGTGAATTTAATGCGAAATCTTACCCCAGTTATTATGAAACCTAATAGTAGGAATATTGATAATCTTAATCGGTTGGAGATTGATTTAAATAATAAGATTGGTGAACAGTTTGATATACATGTAAAAAAGCTTCAAGAGGATGATTCGTACACAGGCAATGTATTCATTGATGCGATATCTTTAATGGAGTTGGCTACAGCGAAGGTGAGAGAAATTAGTTCTTTAGTGAAAAATATCTAAAAGTGTAATTAAATTTGTTTAAGAATTAGTAAAATGAAGAATCATTACTATCAAAATATCAAATTTGGAAGAAGTTTAGGACATGCAATAGATGGTTTAAAAGCAATTTTTAGAGATGAGCGTAATTTTAGATTAGACCTGTTCTTTACAATAATAGTAATAATTGTAGGTATCCTCTTTAAGATATCTCATTCAGATTGGATTGCAATTTGTTTAGTAATATCTTTGGTTTTAATATCTGAAACAATTAATAGTGTAATTGAGGCAATATGTGATACTGTATCTACTGAGTATAAGGTGAATATTAAATATGCAAAAGATGTAAGTGCAGGTGCAGTATTAGTAAGTGCTATTGTTTCAATAATTACGGGTTTGGTTGTATTCCTACCATATATTATTACTTTTATTAAAGACCTAAGTAATATATTTTAGTAATATTTGGGAGAAGCTATAAAAAGCGAAAGAAGAAGCCTTACTAAATAAATAGTGGAAATTGGTGAGATTTCGGCTTCATCTTTCTATTAATTACAACCATGTAATTAAGTGAGTCATATTACCATGAGAGATATTTATATGTCAACACCTATACACGAGAATATTGTTATAGGATGTATTGGTGTAACGGCTTATGAATATCTAGAATGCAAATTAAATTGTTATGTCAAATATGTGATGATATAATCCTGATACATTTTTTTTATAAATATGGAAAAGAATTTTATTGAAAGTTACACAAAACAATCAGATGGACAAATAGAATTGATTAAACAAAGATATATGTTTGGATTAAACCAGGTTGAGATGATTTATCCGCAAAGTGAACAAAAGAAAAACATTAAATGGTTAGATATAGGTTCAAATATGGGATACGGTATTTCAGAGATCTCTGATGAAGTAAATTTTATTGCCTCGGATATAGATATGAGATATTTAAATTCAAATAATTTAGCTTCTGTATCAAAAATTAATTTGGACTCTCAGTATCTACCTTTTGAAGAAAAAATATTTGATGTTATTTCAACATTTGAAACTATTGAACATATCCCTATTGAACAGGTAAGTAGCACTCTAATTGAAATCAAACGAGTATTGAAAGACGACGGAATCTTACTTATTTCAACTCCCAATAGAATTGCCAATGGAGATGTAAAAATTAGTTCTGATCATATACAGGAATTCTCGCCTGAAGAATTTTCATTTATTTTAAATATGTATGGTTTTAATATTATTCAAAAATTGGGTCAAAATTTTATTAAGAAGGATAATATCTTCCATGAGATATTTTTAGAACTAAGAGAAAATCAGTTTATACGTAAATTGTATTACTATTTTCCCTCAAGTTTTGTAAAAAAAGTTAGAGACTGCTCATTAAGTGCATTTGGTAATGGAGAAATTAGAAAGAAAGGTGATAACGAATTAGAAAGGATAATTTATTATGTATGCAAGAAGCATCCGAAATATTAATGGGAATTGAACATTTAAGTAGAAAGGATGAAAAAATTAATGGTTATACAGAGATATGGGTTAATAGTTTCCCTTCTTCAGTATATAAAATCCAAAAGGAGATATCTTGTGAAGAGGATATAAACAGATTAGACCATTTAGATTTTTGTCTAGTTGATATAGATGGGGTATTAATTAGTAACGATTTAGTAAAGTTACCTATTCTTACACATTTAGTAAAACCAGAAATTGATCAAAAAACAACAGATGCTTTTTTAAGATTAACAGATCTATTTGATGGCTCTCTTGTTATTTCAACAAATAGAGGGAGAAATGAAAAAAGGATTTTTAATTGTAAAGAAGTTTTAAGAACTGTAGATAACTTAATACAAAAGAGTGGACAAGAGATTCCCATATTTACCGGTCTTTTTAAACAGGTTCCTGGATTAATAAAAGAGGATATTACAAAGAAATATCTTAGTGAAAGTGCTAGAGAACAACTGAATGAGAGAATACCTAGAAAATCTAGTTCTGAGATATTAATTCATTATATTGGAAAAAGGGTATGTGAGGAAACTGAGGAGAGTGTGAACAATGAGGTGAATATTAATTCAGTGACTTTGTATTCAATTGAGGATTTAAGTATAGCGTCTCTTAATAGAGCTACCTTTCTTAAGTATATAGCTAAAGAATTAAAGAATCTTTATGATATTAATGTTAATATAAGGAATTATGTTGTTAGAAGATAAAAGATTCTATATTATCTCAGACTAAAATAGTATTATTGTAAATGATTTCCATATTATGTATTCTAGAACTATAAATTAAATAAGATATTAAATGAAAAAGGGTACTTTTTTAATATTGATTCTCTCATTCTTTTTGTTTGCTTCAACTGTAACTGCTCAATCAAATCTCTCAACAAGAGATATCGCAATTATAGAGAATAAGATACAGATACTAGTATCAGCTTTTAATAATAAAGATAAGGAAATAATTTATTCGAGCATATTCCCAAGTCAGAAAGTATTAATAAAAGAAGTAAAAGAAAAGATTGGGGAGGAGATGAATGTTAAAGTGGAATATTCTTTAACTAATGGGAAAATTTTTGAAATGGAGAACGGTGATATAAAAATAATGGGAAAAGTATTTTCATCTGGTAAGAATTGGAAGGTCAATGGTCGTAAGGTGTTTTTTATCGTAAGACAAATTAAAGATGATTGGTTTGTAGTAGATACAGATATACATGAGAAGATAGGGAGTGAATATATAACTAATGTTATTAAAAAGGTTTTCTTGATTACTATCCCTATTCTACTAGTATATTGTGTATTATGGATATGGATGTTAGTAGATTGTTTTAAAAGGGATATCAAGGATAAAGCATTATGGATATTCTTACTATTAATTATTCCGTTTTCTTGTATTTATTATCTGTTTGCTATAAAAAGAAAGAAGACTATTATAAAATCAGAAGAAGTTGAAAGTATTTAGTGTGTAAAAAGAATTAACTATTATATATTTCCTATCTATTATTCATATCTGAGAGCATTAAGAGCTGATATCCTCTTGGCTCTTTTTGCTGGATATACACCAGTAATAATTCCTACAAGAAATGATACTAGTATTATTGAAAGTGTAAATAGTATAGGTAGATTTACGATAGTCATAGTACCTGCTCCTGTAAACAGAGCATAGATATTTAATAGCAATTCAATAAATTTGGCGAATACTAATCCCGTGATAATTCCTATCAAACCTCCAAGAGATCCCATTAACATTGATTCTGCCAAAAATAAATCTCTTACTTCGTCGGCTTTCATTCCCATTGCTTTTAATAATCCAATCTCTCGAGTTCTCTCTAATAAAGATACTGTAAGAGTATTAAACATACCCAATGCAGCAACTAATAAAGCAGCGGTACCCAGGAGTGCTAAAACTGTTCTAATTGTAGAAAAAAGGTTGTTAATTTCTGCTACTGTATCAACTACAGAAGAAGTACTATATCCTTGAGCTTGAATTTCTTTTCTAATAGAAGATAAATTCTTTTCTTGATTTGCAACAATCTTAACTTGAGAGTAATTAGTAATACCCAGAGCTTTTAAGTGTATGAGAGGGATATATAGAAGAGGAGTTGAATCTTCTGGTGTAATTCCTACTATTTTATAATCTACGGATGTTGATTCGATTTTAACTTGATCTCCTTCTAATGAGGTATTTGTAGATATAAAAATTATTGAAAAAGTATTATTTATAGCTTGGGATGCAGAAATATTTAATACTCTTAAAAAACTCTGGTTAACAACGGCCTCCTTGTCTTTTATGGCATCTGGAAAATGAACTTTAGAATATTTTAATGTATCTCCATTTTGGCTCTCTCCTTCTATTTCAACAAATCCTTCCAGTACCTGATTCTCAATTAAAGATAAATCGTTAATGGATTCCTCTTTTATGTCTTCCTTGGTAGCGATTATATCCGTTTTTAACTCATTACTATCAAATGTCGTTCCTTGGGTTGGTGAAATAGCGGATTGCTCAAGATACTCTTTTGTTACACCATATACTGCCATATCTGTAATAGAGTTGTTAAAGTTTACTTTTCCAACTACAGCTATTTGTGGTAAAGCAAGTTCAACATTTTTTATTTTCATAAAACCATTAATACTATCATCGTTCAAAAACATTTTACTTCCAGGGAGTACTGAAACATCAGTTTGTTTCATCTCTTCTAATCTAGCTACACGATTTACAACTAGAGATTGTAATCCGTAACCAATAGAAACTAAAAATACAATACCTGCGATACCAACTGTCATACCACCGATAGTAACGACAAATCTATTTTTCTTAGATATCATATTATTAATTGACAAATCAATAATATCAATCTTAGAAATTCTGTCTTTTTCTTTATGATCGAGTATTGAAAGTAATTTCTTAAGGGGTTTATTGAGAAAAGATAAGAATTTAATTTTGTCTGTAATCTTGAGTATAATTAAATAAAGGCCATATACCGTTATTAGTAAAATATACCTAATTAATTCAGGAATTGTTCTTAATTCTTGTTGTATATTAATTTTATGTGGACCTTTTCTCATATAGCTTTTTCTTAATATTAATACTTTTCATTTCATGGGCATCTTCTTTTGGTGAGAATATTTTTTGTATTTCTCCATTAAGTAGTTTAATACACAAATCTGCATACTCAAGATATTCTAAATCATGAGTTACCATAATAATTGTTTTACCACTTTGATTAATATTTTTTAACATCTTAATTAAAGCACTACCTGTTTGATAATCAAGATTTCCTGTTGGCTCATCAGCGATGATTAGCTTGGGATTGGTAATTACAGCTCTTGAAAGAGATACCATCTGCTGTTGACCACTTGATAGCTCTGAGGGATGATATTTAGCCCACTCTAGTAAATTAACAGAACGAAGAATCTCCCTGGCTTTTGAATTTCGGATATCATTTTCTATTCCAAGTAATCTAAGTGGTAATGCAGTATTCTCTTCTACATTTAAAGATCTTACCCAATATGCTTGTTGATATACCATTCCAACATCTTTCATTCTTAAATCGGAAGCTTCTTCACCCGAAGGGTCTTTGTACATATCTTTATCAAGAACTTTGACACTACCGGAATCTGGTTTTTCTAAACCAAGTATGGTATGCAAAAGGGTAGATTTTCCACATCCAGATGGTCCAAAGATAATTACAAATTGGCCAGCTTTAATATCAAGAGAAATATCCTTTAGAATGTGAACTTTCCCACTAGCTACATTAAAATACTTGTTAATATTTTTGATTTGTATTGCAGTATCTATTCTGTTATTTTTTTATAAATTACTTAAAAATGTAAAGGCCTCTTGTAACACATTTATGACCAGATTAAATGCACTATTCGTTGATTTCGGAGTAATAGTAACAGTATCAATAGAAGCACTCTCATTACCCGCAATATCTTTAGAAATAGCTCTTAGATGATATACTTTTGATGGGGTTAGACCAGATATTACCACTACATGATTATATGATAAGTTCTTATCCTCTTGTGTTAGTTGGCTGTAAGTATCGGATGATCCCTCTCCATATTCAACTTGACTTGTAGCAGGCTCATCCGAAGTCCAAGTGACAATTAATTGAGATGACATATTTTGAGAGTTATCGTTGGACAATATTATATTTGAACCTTCAATATTCATTCCAGAGATTTTTGGAGGTCTTGAGTCAGAAGATGTATTGATTCTTATATTTCCAGATATTGCCTCATTGCCTATTACATCTTTTCCTCTCACATTAAGTATATATGCTGTATCAGGGAGTAATCCTTTGATTAGCATTTTGTGGTCTCCCTTAATCATCTTTAAATCAACAACATCTTGGACTAATTCTGGGTTTTTTTCTGGGTAAAAAGTAATAATTGAAGTGGTTTCTGTGTTTGATTCCCAAGTAACAAGTAATGTTGATTGAGCAGTCTTTGCAACCTGTTGAACTAGTACATTTGAGACTCTTGGTTTTGGAAGTGTTTTAAAATCCAAGATAGTTCCTTCATACTCTTCACTCTCATCATCAAAAGTATTAATTTTAAAGTAATATTTAATTCCATCTTGAAGATTATTTAATTCTACTGAGTAAGTGGTTTCTAATTTAGAGGTTCCAATTTCTTTTATTCCACCAAATGAAGTAGTAGTACCATAGTAGATCTTTGCACTTGTTGCGTTCTTTGTCGTAAAATTAACCATTGCACTATTTACACCCAAGTTACTAATTCTTACATCTTTTACCTCGGGTGGTGGAGCTGTTGTAAAACTCTTTTCATCACTTACTCCAGTATTACCATCTTCATCAGTCCACTTTGATACATAGAAATATTGTGTTCCTGGTTTAAGATTAGATAAAGGAATTTGATGTTCTGTTGTTTGTTTTGACACAGAAGGTTCCCAATCAAAGTAGTTCCCACTAGCTAAACCAAAAGCTATCTTACTATCTGAGATTCTATGGGTAGTCCAACTTATCAATGCACGCGTTGTTGTTATTGATGAGACGGCAGGTCCAGATGTAAGATTTGGAGGAGATGTATATTTTCCTCTTGGGGTTATTGAAACTGCACTTGAGTAGGATGGGCTGTTTATTGATTCATCGGAGTTGTCTGTTGTCCCTATTCTCCAATAGTACTGTTTAGATGTTGGGACAGTATCAATATGTGCAAGACCTGTTGTACTTTGTACAGTGTTCCAAGTTGTGCCGTTTTCAGATCTTTGAATTGTATATCTTAAAGTACCAGTTCCTTTATACTCAGGCTCATCCCAAATTAATGCTGCTCTCCAAATTGAGGCATCCTTAATTGAGCTATCAGCAATGATTATATTTGTTGGAGGATCAGGAAGCTCAGTGTTTAAAATAAAAGTTGCAGAGATGTAGTTAGATGGAGAGTAATTATCTTTATCATCTACAGCAACAACATATATTGTATTTGAACCTTTTATTAAACCAGGAATACTTCTTGTACTAATTGCTGTCTGTGTTGTTGGAATGTATGTGGCTGAGTTTGAGGTAATAGTTTGATATGAAGAAGGTGGTTCAGTATTAATCATGTAATAATATTTTTTAAGTTGATTACCTTCTGATATTATTGCTTCAGGCCAGTTAAAAGAGAAATAGTTTGTTGTACTTGATGTCGGGCTTACTGTTACCTCTTCTCCTTCAGGAAATTTAGGAGACTCTCCTCCATAGTTAATATATACAGTTCTTAATTCTGATGTATTACCAGCTTTATCTATCAGTCTAAAGAAAATCGTGTTTTGACCTAAATTTATTAAGGGGCGAACATCTGTAGGGATATTAAATGGTTGTGTAGTCGAAAGTAAGTAATAGTATAAACCTGTAACAGGATCAAGTTGTTCTCCATACCAAGTATTTTTAGTATTGAGGGCAAATTGAAATCCTAATATTTGAGAATGAAGGTCACTTCCACCGTTATTTTCTGAAATTGGCCATGTAAAGAATATGTCTGACAAACTTGAAAATGTTGTACTTGGGGCAGATATGGCTGTTACATTTTCAGGGGGTGTGTTATCAAAATAGAAAGATATATAGTTAGTAGCATCAGGGCCATCATAAATATTATTAGCTATATCAATTGTTTTAACTTTGAAATAATATTTTGCATTACTTGAAGATAGCCATGTTGTACCTCTTAAGGCAGAATTGGAAAAATCTATATAGGTTTGATCAGTAATAAATTGACAAGTTGAACCAGATGTACTTAATGGAGAAGTCCCTAATAATCCTTTCTGTGTTCCAGGATTACCTTCTCTTAAATCTCCCAGATAGAGGCAATAACCTTTTACACCTTCAGTATCGCTTCCTTCATCCCATTCAAAATACAAGTCATTTCTGTTAAACCATATAGAATCCTCAGACTCAGAATACTCATTTATTGAATCAGCATAAGGTCTCATACTCACATTCGAAGCATTTCCTGGTAGAGATAAGTCAATAATAAAAGAGGGATTGCCAGAAGCAACAGACCAATCTGATACTCCTGATTTATTATCTAAAGTTTTAACTCTCCAGTAATATGAGCCTGCAGATAATTGTTGACTTACATTCCCAGTATTGTATGTTCCCTCTCCTACCTGTTGCCCAACTGTAAAATACTGTACACCTTGGGCACCCATGCTCGAAATATAATCAACAAGAATTGCAGTAAAAGATGAGTCTGTAGCTAATTGGAATTGATATCCAACTGAATCCAGAGAATTTGGATCACTAAGAACAAAACCAAAAGTAGGTTGAATATAGTTGGTGTATTGTCCATTTATATAGTAAGAAGATTCTCCTATTACAGGAGTATTAGGATTGGCATTCATAACAACGGATATATCTGGTTCCTGCTCTGTATTGTTTCCAGCTGATACCCATTCAGAACAGAGGCTAATTTCTTCATTTTCTGCATCACATACTCTAGCTTGCCAATGGTATCCCTGAGTATCTGCAAGACCATTAATGATAATATTACTTGTGAGTGTAGTACCAGAATAAGAGACTTCAGTTCCAGTATGTGTCGGGACATTATTAAATGATGTGCCAATAGGTTGTATTTCAACTTCAGGGATTAGAATATCTAAAGAGTTAGCATCATCAATCTGGAATTTCGCAGTAAATGTATCTTCTTCAGTTGAACCTCCAATTGCAATCGCAGTTGTTCCATTTGATTTAAATTGTTGCAGGGAGATTGGGTTGTATGGGTAGCCTAATAATTGTAATGTTCCACTTCCACCAGGTTTGGCCAAATCATATGCAACACCTCCATTAACTGATATATTTTCTAATAGGATATCCATTGAATTTTTGAAATATAGGGCAATACGACCACCACCACCACCTCCTCCATCATTAGAGTCATTTGTAGCATTACCTCCGTCAGCCGATATTGTTGATGTACCAGAAATGTTTG
>CAZQRG010000008.1:0-11503 GCA_964595745.1 uncultured Candidatus Saccharibacteria bacterium
TGTTTTATATAGTGTACAAACTTGTATCTTCCAATATATTTCAACAGTTGCTACTAGGTACATCTCATAAATGTTGGAAAACCCTTTACTCCTTAACTATTGTGAACCCAGTATTGTTACTGAAACTGTCTGCTGACTTGTACAGTTTGTACTAGAAGGAGTACTTAATCTTAAATCAAAGGTCTGTTCTCCTGAAGATTCTAAGTTATCTTTGAATGTAGAATTTGATTTAGTTATAGGTGTCCAAATACCTCCACTATTAAGAGAAAATTCATACATATATACATCTGTATTTACTGCACTTCCAAGAAGCCAAGGACAACTAGTATCATAACCTTTAATTTGTAAATCAACCTCTGTACTACCTGTATTTGTAACAGATTGTGTATCAGATATATCAATTGTACTCTTTGTTGAACCAACAGGCATCATCTCATAATCTATTACACCATCACTTACAACAATCGAAACAACAACTGCAGAGGGTAATCTCCAAGCTACATACTTGTAACCATTCGTACTGGCTTGATTAACATAACTCGAAGAAGACAAAGTTACTCCAGTAGAAGTTATAGCTGTAATACTACTTGTTTGTTTACCAAGGGCAGTAAAAGGAAATACACCATCTTGATCTGCTGCTAGTTCACTACCTCTTTCTACACCTATCGTTGTAGAAGGATGTTTTATCCATATGTAATCAGGTTGAAAACCAACATTAATATCTTGAGTTGTACCATTCCCATCGTAGGAACCAACAGAAAAGTTGCTACCATTTTTGAAACCAAAGTAGTGATATACGATAATTGAACTATTAACAGAAGCATTTGTCCCTATCTGGAATCCATCAGTATTAAACCTCTGTATTATATTCGCTGTCTCAGCAGTACCCTGGAAGTAACTAGTTAGATCATCTGAATGAGAAGAAGTTCTGAAGACAGCAGCAGCAGTAGTAACACCTTTAATAGCGACCATATTTGCTTGAAATGGTAATCTCCCAATATCTACATTATCAATTGTATTTCCGTAATACGCTCCTATGTAGAAATCAGAAGCACCTGAGTTTTTAACTTCTGTCCAAGCATTTCCGTAAGCTTCCCAGTAATATGTTGCACCAGAGGTATTTACTACGGCACTTTGTCCAATTGTAAAACCAGCAGGATCCAAAGATACAATACCGTTAGCGAAGTTTGTAGTTGCTCCTGTTAAGTAAGCGGTGGAATCAGCCGCCATGGTATTTGTTCTAAACACCCCTATCTGAGTAGTATCTCCTTTGACAATTACAAGATCAGGAGCGAAGTCTAAATTGTTAATTACTATGTAATTCCCTGTAGTACCAGTTCCTGTATATGTTCCTTTTGCCATTTTAAATGTGCCACTAGAGTTTCTAGTATCAGAAGCTCCACCAAAGGCAGCCCAGTAGATTGTATTACCACTACCATTAACAACAGCATTTGTATCTACTGAAAACCCTGATACAGGAGAGGTAATTAAAGCGGTAATACCTCCTGTTAAACATGCCAAATCAGAGTAGTAGTAAGAGTTTCTACCGTATGCTTCTGTTGTTTTGTATATTGCTGCTGCAGTTGTTGTTGCATTTTTTAGAAATACAAAATCTGGTTGGAAACCTACATCAATATTCTGAGCAGCAACATCACCAGCGTATGTCCCAACAGCAACTTTGTTGGTTGTATTCTTAAAAGCTACATAGTAAAAGATTCCATTCAATGTATTGTTACTAGTTCCAACATCAAATCCTGTTGAGGTTAAGGATGAAAAGAAAGATCCATCTGTAACTTCAGCAGCTCCATAGAAATATTGAGAGTAATTACTTGGCATGGAAGAAGATCTCCAAGAGGACTGTAGTGAGCCTGAGGGTTTAACCCAAACTAAATCTGGTTGGAAGCCTACAGTAGTAAGTGATCTAGAAGCGTTACCATCTCCTACATATGCTCCTACACAGAAACTTCCTGTTGCACTACAATCTGATCCTCCGAAGGCTATCCATGTGTAATATACATTTACTGAATTTACATTACCACCCATTAGTCTAAACCCATTTGTATCAAGAGTGATTCCACCAGCACCATTAGCCCTATTAATGAAGAATGCATCTACATTATCAATCATTGAGCTAGATCTAAATACCGCACCACCACCTGCTGTTGTTGCTGCTTTGACCATTACTAAGTCAGGAGTAAATCCTAAGTTATCAAATACCAATGCATCTCCATTCCCTACAAATCCTCCTGTCTGCATTTGAAAAATTGGTGTAACAGGTGTAGAGTTTGTTCTCCATGCGACATATTTGTAACCATTCGTACTGGCTTGATTAACATAACTCGAAGAAGACAAAGTTACTCCAGTAGAAGTTATAGCTGTAATACTACTTGTTTGTTTACCAAGGGCAGTAAAAGGAAATACACCATCTTGATCTGCTGCTAGTTCACTACCTCTTTCTACACCTATCGTTGTAGAAGGATGTTTTATCCATATGTAATCAGGTTGAAAACCAACATTAATATCTTGAGTTGTACCATTCCCATCGTAGGAACCAACAGAAAAGTTGCTACCATTTTTGAAACCAAAGTAGTGATATACGATAATTGAACTATTAACAGAAGCATTTGTCCCTATCTGGAATCCATCAGTATTAAACCTCTGTATTATATTCGCTGTCTCAGCAGTACCCTGGAAGTAACTAGTTAGATCATCTGAATGAGAAGAAGTTCTGAAGACAGCAGCAGCAGTAGTAACACCTTTAATAGCGACCATATTTGCTTGAAATGGTAATCTCCCAATATCTACATTATCAATTGTATTTCCGTAATACGCTCCTATGTAGAAATCAGAAGCACCTGAGTTTTTAACTTCTGTCCAAGCATTTCCGTAAGCTTCCCAGTAATATGTTGCACCAGAGGTATTTACTACGGCACTTTGTCCAATTGTAAAACCAGCAGGATCCAAAGATACAATACCGTTAGCGAAGTTTGTAGTTGCTCCTGTTAAGTAAGCGGTGGAATCAGCCGCCATGGTATTTGTTCTAAACACCCCTATCTGAGTAGTATCTCCTTTGACAATTACAAGATCAGGAGCGAAGTCTAAATTGTTAATTACTATGTAATTCCCTGTAGTACCAGTTCCTGTATATGTTCCTTTTGCCATTTTAAATGTGCCACTAGAGTTTCTAGTATCAGAAGCTCCACCAAAGGCAGCCCAGTAGATTGTATTACCACTACCATTAACAACAGCATTTGTATCTACTGAAAACCCTGATACAGGAGAGGTAATTAAAGCGGTAATACCTCCTGTTAAACATGCCAAATCAGAGTAGTAGTAAGAGTTTCTACCGTATGCTTCTGTTGTTTTGTATATTGCTGCTGCAGTTGTTGTTGCATTTTTTAGAAATACAAAATCTGGTTGGAAACCTACATCAATATTCTGAGCAGCAACATCACCAGCGTATGTCCCAACAGCAACTTTGTTGGTTGTATTCTTAAAAGCTACATAGTAAAAGATTCCATTCAATGTATTGTTACTAGTTCCAACATCAAATCCTGTTGAGGTTAAGGATGAAAAGAAAGATCCATCTGTAACTTCAGCAGCTCCATAGAAATATTGAGAGTAATTACTTGGCATGGAAGAAGATCTCCAAGAGGACTGTAGTGAGCCTGAGGGTTTAACCCAAACTAAATCTGGTTGGAAGCCTACAGTAGTAAGTGATCTAGAAGCGTTACCATCTCCTACATATGCTCCTACACAGAAACTTCCTGTTGCACTACAATCTGATCCTCCAAAGGCTATCCATGTGTAATATACATTTATGGCATTTACATTACCACCCATTAGTCTAAATCCATTTGTATCAAGAGTTATTCCACCTGCACCATTGGCGGTATTAATGAAAAACGCATCTACATTATCAATCATTGAGCTAGATCTAAATACCGCACCACCACCTGCCGTTGTTGATGGTTTGACTATTACTAAATCAGGAGTAAATCCTATGTTCTCAAATACTAGGGCATCCCCATTCCCTACAAATCCTCCTGTTTGCATAACAAAATTCTCAGCCGAAACAGTATCTATTGTGTACTTTAAATCAGAAAAACCAGGAAAGTAAGATACAAAAAAATATGATATTAAAAATACAAAGGTAATAATTGGTTTCCTAATTTTATGAAATTTGGTTTTAATTAGAGATAGTTTTAGGGACATAGAAGCAGATAATGGGATCATTTTAATTCTTAATAGTACTATCTTTTAGTAAGGAAATAAACAAAAAATAGGACTATTCTTTCTACAATCTATTAAGGAGGAGCTCTACCAATAAAATTTTGACTGATATCTATCTCTTCGTATTCAAAAAACTCTATCTGATCATTGATACTATCCTCTGATGTTAAATCGCTATCCAAGATATCATTACTATTTAACAACATAGAATCCTTTTTCTCCTTTATTAAAGATTCTGCTACTTGGTATACTTTTCTATCCACAATATTACTCTCCTTCTCCTCTTCCAAGTTAACCTCTTCAACTATCTTCTGTTCCAAAATATCAACTTCTTGCGAACTTATCTCTTCTTTGGAATGAGAACAATTAGTAACATCATATTCATCACATGAGATACTACATTTAAGCTCACCATATTCATAACCGAAATCATTACATGAGAAATTGTTGATATTAGAAATATCACAAACCTCACCACCTTCGACCACACCATTCCCACATATTGATATACTTACAGTAGCAGTTATGGTACTCAAATTACCTGCATAAGTAGGATTGATACTTGCAAGATACAAAATAGTAGATAGTAAAGAAACAAGAGAAACTTTTCCAAGAAAATTCAAATATCTAATCATTAAACTTTTTTTAATTATTATTCTTCGTAACTTGGATTTTAAACTTTTTCTTTAAGAATTTCCAGAGGATAAATAATAATAATAGGAGTGGAATAATTATACTCCATGGTTTATATCTAACTACAAAGTCTGAAATTATATAAAAAATGGCTTGAAATATATTTGCTGGAGAAACTGTAAAATATAACTTTGTTGCAGCAGCAACACCAACTGATGCAGAACCCTGATCCATACTTTTTTCAGGTTGAGCAGTTAAATAGGCAAAGTAATCCCCTGGTATAGATCCTTTTATTGGTATCCTTAATTTAATTTCTATAATTTGAGTCTCATTGGGTTCTAAATAGAATTTCTCTGGTGTAAAAACATACCACTCTTTATTTGATTCTAGTTTTCCCTCTTTTGTAGAGAATTCAGTTGAAACATAGTAATTGGAAGGCTCGTCTCCAGTGTTATAAACGGTAATTGGTGGTAAATCATAAGTTAGACCTGGTTTTAGTGCTTTGTCTAAACTAATTTTACCAGTTCCTACCCCTACTCCAACGGATGCATATATCGATGGAACAAGAAATAGAAATAACAGTGCAAAGGGGAAAAAATAATATGCTCTTTTCATTCAAAAAACCGTTAATATTAACCTGCCCATGAAGCCAAGACTGTTACAGCTGCACTCTGCTGTGTGGCTGTACCAGAACTTGGAGTATGCATCTGTAAACCAAACCATACATCCCCATTTGCAGCAACACCTGTTCCTAAAACATTATCATAACCTGTTGTTAATGCTGTATATGATGCAGGCCTAGTTATTGAATCTGCTGAAGACCCAAATTTATGCATAAATTGATTTGCCCCTATTGCTGTAGCACTTAAAGTCCAAGCAGCAGTGCTAGCACCCTTAATATCCAAATCTGTTACTAAGGTTCCCACAGTAGCTTTAATATTTTTATCTCCTGATACATCAATAATATCGAAAGACTCTACTACAGAACTAAAAGGTACTGTTCCATAATCAAAACTCGCAGGTGCAACTGTGACAGATACAACTCCAATTGTTACTGTTGCAGTAACTGTTCCTTCCGTAGCTGCTTTTACAGTATTTACTAGAAACAGTCCTATTAACAAAGAAACCGATAGAAGAAGAAAAAGCAGTTTAAATTCTTTCATTTCTCTTAATTAGCAGTATATTAATATCTTATATACTATTCTACAAATATTGCCTTGTCAAATATGTTATTCCTAATGTACACCCTAACTATTAAAAATATTTACAGATAAAATATAAAGAGATATATTTAAATATATAAAATTAAATATATAAAAATGAAAAAATTCTTCCTTTTTCTCTTAATTTTAATCTTACTTATATTAGGATTCGCATTTTTAGTAATTAGTGGTAAAGTACCGGCTCTTACAAAAGCAGTATTTAAACAGGTTGAATTAGGTGTACAACAATCCCCAGATGAAATATATACCTTCTATGATGAGATAGGATATGAAAATAATTTAAAAGGAGATACACCTAAAAGTGGAGATTTAGTCTTTGAAGGTGGAATTGATTTAGACCGTACCTTTACACAAAATGAAATTAACTCGTGGATAGCAGCATGGCAAAATGAATGGAGTGATTTGCCTTTTAAGAACTCGCAGATAAAGATAAATACTGACGGAACAGTAGAAGCATCGTCTTCAATATCAGTAGCTACTGCAGAATCTTTTGGAAAGATGCTCGGATACACACAGGAAGAAATTGATAAAGCGAAATCATATCTCAAATATATTCCAGATCCCCTACCTTTGTATGCAAAGGGCTCAGCATCAATTACACAAAATGATGTAGTTCTTAATGTACAAGATTTCAAAGTTGGAACATACTCTCTTCCTAGCTCTCTTAATACACCATTAGCAAATCTTTTAGAAAATGTAATTACACGAACAAGGAAACTCTCTGATTATACTAGTGTACAAAAAGCTATTGTTACACCTAAAGGAGTTGAATTCGTTGGAACGGTACCTGCAAGTGTTAATATTAAATAAAGGTATACGAGAGAATACTCTGTATTAATAGTCTCTTTTCTTCCCTCTATCCTGAGATAATTTGATTTTGAAAAAGAAGATGATAACTTATCTATAAATTAGGCATCTATCTCAGACATCTTAAACTGACTGTTGTATAGGGATGCATAGAAACCATCATTCTTTAATAACTCCTCATGATTACCCTTCTCTACAATATTCCCCTTATCCATAACTAGAATAAGATCTGATTTTTTTATTGTAGATAACCTATGAGCAATTACAAAAGTAGTTCTACCCTCCATCAATCTCTCCATAGCATTCTGTATTAAAATCTCTGTTCTTGTATCAACAGAACTTGTTGCCTCATCAAGAATTAACATGGGAGGGTTCTCTAACATAGCTCTAGCTATTGTTATCAACTGCTTTTCCCCTTGAGATATATTGTCCGCCTCTTCATTGATCACCATATCATATCCATCTGGAAGAGAGTGTATGAAGTGATCTGCATGAGCTGCTTTAGCTGCATTAATAATATCAGAGTCCTTTGCATTGATACTACCATATGAAATATTTTCTCTAATTGTACCTTTAAATAACCAAGTGTCCTGTAATACCATTCCAAACATTCTTCTTAAATCCTCTCTTCTCATATCCCGAATATCTACTCCCTCTATTTTAATAGCCCCGCTATCTACATCATAGAATCTCATTAACAGATTAACTATTGTTGTTTTACCTGCACCAGTTGGTCCAACAATAGCAATCTTTTGACCTGCTTTAATATCTGCACTAAAGTCCTTTATTACTACCTTCTTAGGATCATATCCAAATTTTACATCTTTAAATTCTACATTACCCTTAACAGATGATAGTACAATTGGGTCTTTAACATTCTCTATCTCCTCTTTCTCACCTAAGAATTCAAATATTCTTTCTGCTGCAGCTGCTGTAGATTGTAATACATTGGTAATATTTGCAGTTTGAGTAATAGGTTGAGTAAACTGTTGCATATATTGAATAAAGGCCTGTATATCACCAATATTAATAGTACCCCTAATTGTTAACCAACCACCTAATACTGCAATAGCTACATAACCTACATTGCCAAGAATATTAATAATGGGAAAAAGTAAACCAGACAGAAATTGTGATTTCCATGCACTATCATATAGACTATCGTTTATTATATTGAATTTCTTTAATGCTCTACCCTCTCCATTAAAAACCTTTACAATATTATGACCAGCATACATCTCCTCTATATGACCATTAATCTCTGCTAAAGAGTCTTGTTGCCTCTTAAATAGCTTCTGAGATTTTTTTACAATGAAAGAAATAAATACAAAACTAATAGGCAGTACAATTACTGCTACTAAGGTAAGTAACCAACTAATAGTTAACATCATTATTAAAATACCAAGTATAGTAACAATTGATGTTATTATCTGAGTTAAACTTTGATTTAAACTCTGACTTACAGTATCTACATCATTTGTTATTCTACTTAATACTTCACCATATGTCTGTTTATCAAAATATCTAATTGGTAATTTTGATATTTTTGCTTGTATCTCTTTTCTAAAATTGTATGTTATCCTTTGAGATATACCAGACATAATCCAACCTTGAGAATAGGTAAAACCTGCACTAATTAAATACAGCCCTATTAAAATTAATACTGTTTTACCAATAACATTGAATTGAATCTGAGGTCTCGTTGAAAAATCTACCCCCTTTATCTTCTCTAATTTATCTTTAGGTATCTTAGATAGAATATCTGTTGGTATCATTTTTATAATATCCTCTCCAGTTGTACCTGTTGGTAGAGTTACTCCCTTTGGAAGATTTTTAACAATCTGGTCATATACAACAATTTTTGTATAGTCATTAACAATCTGGTTAGTAATATTTCCTAGTATTCTTGGACTAAGGATAGTAAATATTGTACTAGCTATCGCAAATATTATTACTACAACTATTGACTTAGTATATGGAGCTAAATATTTAAGAAGGGTTTTCATTGCACCCTTAAAATTCTTGGCCTTCTGTCCTCCTTGCATCATAGCCATTGGACCACCCATATGACCACCTCTTTGTTGTGTTTGTTTTTTATCTTCCATTCTCTAACTCCTTTTGTGATAACTGAGATAATGCTATCTCTTTGTATACTGGACATGTTTTCATCAACTCTTCATGTTTTCCTTTTCCTACTACCTTTCCATCTTCCAATACAACAATTTGATCAGCATCAAGTATTGTTCCAATTCTTTGAGCAACAATTATAACTGTGGAATTCTTTGTTACACCCTTTAAATCTTTTCTTAGTTTCGCATCTGTTTTAAAATCTAGTGCAGAGAAGCTATCATCAAAGATAAATATTTCTGGTTTAGTAATTAGTGCCCTTGCTACAGCTAATCTTTGTTTCTGACCACCTGAAATATTTGTTCCACCCTGTGCAATTGGAGAATCATATCGTTCCTTTAGAGTATTAATAAATTCAGAAGCTTGAGATATCTTAGCTGCGCTTCTAACTTCTTTTTCAGTAGCATTTGGTCTAGCATATTTAATATTGGATTCAATTGTTCCAGAAAAAAGTACTCCCTTTTGAGGTATATATCCAATCTTTTTATGTAAATCTTTTTGTTTAATATCTTTAATATTTACACCATCAATTAATATCTCTCCTGAGGTAACATCAAAGAATCTAGGTATCAGATTTATTACCGTGGATTTACCACTACCTGTACCACCAATGATTGCTGTGGTTTCACCAGGTTTTGCAGTAAAAGATATATTGTAAAGAACAGGTACATCAGCATCAGGATATGAGAAAGTTACGTTATTGAATTTTACAACACCCTTTGTTTTTCCATTACTCTTTTTAGCCTTATCAGGATCTACTATTACAGGATTTACATCTAATACTTCAGATATTCTTTGCGCAGATACAGATGCTCTAGGTAAAAGTATGAAAACTATTGAGATCATTAAAAAGGACATAATAACCTGCATAGCATATTGCATAAATGCCATCATATCACCTATCTGTAATTCACCTGTGTCTATTAGGTGAGCTCCTACCCAAATTATTGCAATTGTTGTTAGGTTAAAAATGAGCATCATTACTGGTTGCATAACAACCATTATTCTATTTACAAATAGATTTATTTTTGTAAATTCTTTATTAACTTCATCAAATTTCTTTTTCTCAAAATCCTCTGTATTAAAAGCTCTAATAACCCTAAGACCAGTTAGGTTTTGTCTAGTAACAAGATTAAGTGCATCTATTAATTTCTGAACTAACTTAAATTTAGGAATAGCTACTGAAAAAAGAACAATAATTACAACAAGAAGTACTGCTACAGCTACTCCCATTATCCATGTCATAGATGGTGCCATCTGATTAGCTTTAATGATTGCACCGATACCCATGATAGGGGCCGATATGATCATTCTAAAGATGATGATCATAACCATTTGAACCTGTTGAATATCATTTGTTGTTCGAGTAATAAGAGAAGCTATTGAGAATTTATTAAACTCAGTTAAAGAAAACGATTCAACCTTACTAAAGACTTCTCTTCTAACTTTTTTAGAAAATCCTGTACCTATCCTTGAAGAAAGATACCCTACTATAATGGTACTTACAGCACCAACGGCTGTAACTAATAGCATCTTTAACCCTATACTCCATATGAGAGATTGATTCTCTCCTATGATACCCTGATTCACAATTTTAGCCATGTAATCAGGTAACTTAAGTGATGTCATTACTTGAATATATGTAAACCCAAGCATCAATAGGAGCAACAATATATATGGTTTTAGACATTTAAAGAGTTTAAACATATAGATTTTATAATTACTGTATTACGAGTAGTAATATTAACATAAACAAAGAATAATATCTCTCCTTAAAATTTGTTAACTATATATACAAATGATTTGATTAACTATTTGATATACAACATCTTTAATAAGATGTTTTCTTGTTTATTAAATTGCCTATTATGTTAATCTTCATTAAATCTTTTATCTTTTTCTGGAAATTACATCATACAACTTGTACATCTGTTGTACATTATTCTCTAATTTATAATAATGAGAAATATAGAATATCTCTGGTATTAAAACTAATGCTGTAAATAGTATTGTCATCCAATTGGGATATACAATCATTCCGATAACTCCAAAAACAGAGAGAAATGCAAAAAGTATTGTAACTAGTAAATGAATTAATCTCTCATGTTGAAAAAACTTTATATGTTCTAATATATCTGTACTTAAATACTCAAGATCTTCTCTACTTAATATCTCGCTATCTAGTTTCTTTCTAACAGTATCGCTATAGCTTTTAATATATTTAATCATTTTATATCTCCTCTCATATATCCTCATTATACAATATGTTCAATAAAATCTTTTATTTATATGCTTGTTTTTATATTTTCTGATATATTATTAAAAATGAAAAGAATATATAAAATAAATTAATAAACAATAGTACAGAATATGTGGACTACAACATCTTTAATAATATATTTTTTACTTTCAATAGCCTGTACAATACTCTTTGCTCTACTTGAAATACAGATAGAGGGAAAAGATGGATGGGCATCTAA
>CAZQRG010000009.1:0-10938 GCA_964595745.1 uncultured Candidatus Saccharibacteria bacterium
TTAATGGTAGTGGTTTAAACCGGCAAGTGGCAGTGTTCCAGACCGGCGCCGAAATAGGAGCGCCAGGTTCGGGGTAGCACCACCTGGAACAGAGGGGCTATACCAATTCATGTAACCGCCCCATGCAAGGTGGAGAATGCGTCTGCTTTTTCCGTACGCTGGCTGGTCTGGTTATCAGCGCCGGTTTGAAACACGATCAAATGCTAGGCTTAAATCGCTTCCGGGTAAGTACCCTGCGCTTGTAGCGGATCATTATACAGATCCTAAGCGATACGCCGATACTAGCGGGCATTGGTTCACTTATTCACCTGATGAGGCAGGAGCCTCTTCTGCCAGGACAAACCGGGCCAGTGGAGCCATTCTGGCTTTTTGGAGCGATAGGGTCTGACCATCGCAGGCCAGATTATCGGTTTCACTCAGGGCCTGGATATAATCCTTTTCCAGATGGCCCGGACAGGCCATGCGGGTGGAAATCCCCCCCTCCAGCCGTACCTGGATTTCGTTTTTGATTTTATACCCAAAGCCCAGCATATTACAACCGGCCTTGGCCATCCATGGAGATATATTGTTGACAATGGGATATAATGAATAAACTGACCTTAACTGTTGGGAAGTAACTATGGTGAAACAATTTTATGGTATATTTAAGGATAATTCTATCACCATGGCAGAACTCAAGACTAAACAGACCAGCGCCGATGTCATCGAATTCATCAATGCTTTCGCCGACACGGAGCAAAAACGGCAGGACAGCTTCGAACTGTTGAAGCTGATGCAGGATTTTACCGGTTATGAACCCAAAATGTGGGGACCAACTATGATAGGATTTGGCAGCTACCACTACAAGTCGGAACGAAGCCGGCAGGAGGGAGACTGGATGCTGGTCGGTTTCTCTCCCCGGAAGGCGGCTATTTCACTCTATGTGTACACCGGTGCCCCGGAACATGAGCACCTCCTCGAAGGCCTGGGGAAATTCACCATGGGAAAGGCCTGCATTTACATTAAGAAACTCTCCGACATCGATCAGGAAGTCCTCAAAAAACTGATGAAAGCCACCATCGATTTCTATCAGGAGAAGTACGGATAACAGTGAGTAGTGCGCCCTTTCTCACCAGAAGTATTTCCTGATTTCTATAAATACCTCTTCGGACTACCATTTTATGCCGATGACTTACATGAATACTTTGTGAGTTTTTGTGATCTGCCCTCCCTTTGATATAGAGGTCTCCAGCCTTTGTAATCCATCGGCACTAATTGCCTAACACCCTCGACGGTAAATGTTGTGCATCAGTCAGTCGACATTATCCCTGTTATAAAGAAAATTCTCTCCCCAGGTCATGAATAATTTAGGTTGTGGAACTTTTTCCATCCTTCGATAATTTAACCAATAGGATTCTCTATGATCTACAGAATGGGTCATTTCATTTTCGTGACCTGTGATAACCAGCCTAGGATTGAATCCATTTATCATTCTTTCCAACGGGATTGCCCAGCAGTGAACAAGCAATACATCTACAGAAGAATGTTCCTTTACATGATTTATCCATTCGTCATTTCCTTTTGCTGATTGATCCCCTGTATGCGCAATACAAAAACCTTCGGGAGTTGTTATGATGTAAACGTTATTAGGAACGTTGTCCTGGTAACCCGGCATAACCTTAACCTGCAAATTCAAACCATTTACAAGTTTGATATTTTCACTTATCATTTCTTCCGAACGTATGTGCCTGATAAATTCACTTTTATTTTCCCAGAATCGATCAGGGATAATTACGTTTTTTCTTTTATTTACAAAAAGACTCGCAATATTCCAATCAGCATGATCGCTGTGCTCATGAGTAATAAACAGAATATCACATTGATCAACGATCGCTTTCATTAGATCATCTGGAATAAAGGGTTCCTTGTTGGTTCTTGCACCGCGGTTTAAATCAAATGCTATAGTTACACTATTCGTTTTGACAATAAAACCATCGTTATAGAGTTTGAAAATCTTTACCCCCTCCGACACTGGTTTATCAAGATCATCAACAACCTTTTCCATTCTGTATCTTACAAAACGATAGAGATTTTCCGAATCATCAAATAGTGTATCATGTAAGATCCAATCCATATGGAAAAGGGCAGATTTACGGATCAATGATTCTTTCAATGTTGGAGGATTTTCATCCAGAATATTATTAATTAACACAAAGGTTTGTTCAGCCTGTTGAGCAAAAAACTCGGTAGGATTGCCCCAATAATGTAATGGGAGTTCTTTTTCCTGTGCAAAAACGCCACAAGTTAATGTGGTTAATATTAGAAATATAAAAACTTTCATACAGTTTATCTTTTTAAATTTAAGTATCCGGAATTTCGTAATTCCGGATACTTAATTTACATTGAGATTACCATCCAGGATTTTGTTGATCTTTCAAATTAGGGTTTCTATCCATTTCAACTAATGGAATTGGCCATATTTCGTGGCGTGATTGATAAGTTCGTTCATACATCAATTCTCCAAAAATGTCAGTTGAATTCTTTACTGTCGATTTGAGTATTCCCCAACGACGAATATCCCAATAACGTTGACCTTCACCAACCAATTCAAAGGCGCGTTCGTCACGGATTCGTTGTGTCATCTCTTCTTTGTTGTGAACTGCTAACCAACTGTTCCCGGAGTTAAGGCCGGGCATATTGACGCGATTCCTTACTTTATTGACTTCGACAATAGCATTATCAATTTGGTTATTTTCGTTATAAGCTTCCGCAAGCATTAAAAGAACGTCTCCCAGACGTATCAAGGGGAACTCGTAGGGTGTACGGCTGTATTCGCCCCAATAGCCATTTAAATTACCTGTAGGAATCCATTTACGCCAGAAATATGAATTCCAACCTTCAGAATTACGAATGAATGCTTGGGCTTCCATCGGTGAACCACCTTTTGTCGGATCAGCTAGTACAAATTGTTTCATGCGTGGTTTTGAGCCGGCATCAGTACCTAAATAGTAGGAATACGGGGTGATTACATTCCAACATAAACGTGGATCACGCTGACGATAGATATTCAAAACTTTTGCAGTATCACACTCTAAAGTATTGGTTATAAAATTACTCCCAGCATCAATAGCAACGCTTAAGAGACTACGGCGAAACTGTGAATTACCAGAATTAAAACCTGGATAAACCTGGTCCCAGTTGAATTTTGAACCATCAAGATTCTCATACTTATCAACTAATACTGTTGAAGGCACGATTAGGTTACTGGATATAAGACGCATGGTTGATTTGTTTCCGAAATAGGATACAATATCCAAAGCATAACCAGCAGTATTGCCGTCAATTGATTGTATGGAAAATATCATCTCCTTACTTTGTTTGCCATTGTAAAGCCGAAACAGATCTTCATAGTCAGAATGTAAAACGTAGCCGTAATTATTACTCTTGTTGTATACAATCTCCTCAAAGTCTGCTATAGCTTTTGTCCATTCCTTGTTAAAAAGATAAACCTTTCCCCGAAGTGCGTAGGCGGCCCCTTTTGTAGCTCGACCGTAATTAGTTTTATCCCAGGTAACAGGCAGTTTTGCTATAGCCTCAGTCAAATCGTCAAGAATATATTTGCGAATTTCTTCAGCAGAACTTCTCGGATTAATCACATTCGCAAATTCTTTATTGATATCCCAGGTTTCATCGTAGTAAGGCACGCCTCCCCAACAATTAAGCATCCGAAAATAAGCCATCGCACGGAGGAACTTAGCTTCACCTGTTACCTGGTCAATCGTAGTTTGACTGATTGGCATAGTGGATACATTGCGAATTACGGAGTTAGCCCGGTGAACCAACTCATAAAGATATTGCCAGTGATTTTGTATTCCACCACTATTCGAAGAAAACGCTGTACCACGAGAAATATCAGACCAAGGGCTAACGCCATCAGCTAGATCTGTACACATGTCGAATGTAAATTCCATACCAAAGCACCATGGTGCTTTCATGGCGGCATACATGCCGACAGCAGCTTGCTTAGCATGAGCCTCAGTTTTCCAGAATGTACCACTAGACATCTGATCAGCAGGAACGTAGTCCAAACTTTCGCAACTAATAAGCAAAAGGACAGAACCCAATAATGCGAGAATTATTTTTTTACTTTTCATTGTGTTCAAATTAAATGATTAGAATGAAACGTTAAGACCTACGGAGAATTGACGGGTTGTAGGATACCCGACATTAGCAGCAACTTCTGGATCCAATCCTGGGAAATTTGTGATTGTGAACAGGTTGTCAATACTTGTGTACACCTTTAATGTCTCGATAAAACACTTCTGCGAGATATGCCTTGGAACGGTATACCCTAGTTGAATGTTCTTACAACGGAGATATGTAGCATTGTGCACGAACGCATCATTGGCTATGTTATTTTTGCTATTTGCATCATTCCTGAGTTTGGGATACTTGGAATTGTATGGATTTTCAGATGTCCAAGCGTTGTCGGTTATGTCCTTGATAAGCGATTGTCCCAGAACTGTTACGAAACGAAATGATTGGTTGTTATAATAAACCTGATAATCTCCTATACCCTGAAAAAGCATGTTTAAGTTGAAGTTGTTCCATGCCAAACCGAGGTTAGCACCATAGGTAACTGTAGGTCTGTTACCATTGCCGATCTCAATACGGTCGTTAGTATCTAGCTTCCCATCTCCATTCGCATCGGCATAAAGAAAATCACCGAGTTCGGGACGTTGGTAGGTGGCAAAATAATTCGGATTTTTATCAACCAATGACTGAACATAATCCATATCCTCTTGATCGCGAACGATACGATCCACTGAAATCACATAGAGTTGATTGATAGGTTTTCCTTCTTGAATTTTATATACCCCATTGATTGAAGAAACATCACCCTGAAATTTGGTAACCTTGTTGCGAACATAGCCAATATTAAAGTCAGCAGTATAGGTAACTTCTCCAATATTATCAGTCCAATTTATGTCGAAATCGACTCCCTGGTTGTTAACCTCTCCCGCATTTTGGTTAGGAACGGTCGCTGTACCATGTTCCAGAGGAACAGGAAGCGAAATCAATATACCCTTGGTATCCTTATTGAACCATTCAAGCGATCCGCTTAAACGATTATTAAAGAAACCGTAATCCACACCAATATTAGTCATGTATGTACTTTCCCATGTTAAGTTGGCATTAGAGAGTACAGTTTGTGCTAAACCACCGTTTATGGTATTATTTAAGATGTAATTATTGGCTGAATATAATGATTGATACATATAGTATGTGGAAGTGGCGTTGTTGCCGAGAGAGCCATAAGACATACGAAGTTTTAACGAACTCAGCCAATCTTTATAGTCATGCATGAATTTTTCTTCAGATATCCGCCACCCGGCTGAAACTGATGGAAAGTATCCCCATCGTTTATTGGGAGCGAATTTTGAAGAGCCGTCCGCACGGGTATTGGCTTCAAACATATACTTGTTGTCCCAAACGAAATTGACACGTCCGAAATATGAATGCATTGCCCATTCATTATAGTTTCCACCTGTAGGTCCAACAGTGGCCCCAGCATCAATAGCCGTTAATGACTCATCAATAAGATCATATTTTCTGAAATATTCGTTTTCATACTTGTTGTATTCCTGACTAGCACCAATCATTGCAGAAGCATCAAGTTTGTTTACTTTAAATTCGTAGCGAGCAGTCACATCCGATGTGCGGAAATTGTTGCGATAGTTGTACTTTCTTATGTAGGTGCGAACCACTCCTTCGCGAAGCAAAACCGGGCCATCCAGAGTAAATCGATACAAGTTACGATCACATAAGTGATGTTCTACGTTACGCATCCAATAATTATAAGAATAAGAGCCGTCGATGGTCAAACCTTTAATCGGTTTTATACGTCCATAAACCTTCGCGACAGTTCGACGGGTTCTAATTGGAAATTCTGATTTATAGAACCAATTTCGACGATATGGATTTGCGTTGCTAACATTTACCTCTTCTGGGTTCTGAATACCTCCATAATAACCTGTCTTTGGATCATAGAGTGTCATGCCGGGGACAGTATTGAATGCACCATATCCCCAAATAACGTCACCTCCACTAGCTGCATTTTCACTTGAAGGGTCGTTGGTGTCTATATAGCCAAAGATATTAGATCCAACTGTCAACCATGGCTTTATGTCTGCCTCAATATTTGTCCGCAATTGGTATCGCGTATAGTCGGTATGATATATCATACCCGGATTGTTAATATTGCCAAAGGAAATGTTGTAACGAGCTGTCTTGGAACCACCTACTGCTGAGACAGTATGGTTTTGAACAACTGAAGGATTACGGTATATGTGATCTTGCCAGTCAGTATTCGGATATACTGTAGGATTCATACCTGCATCATTACGCCACTCGTCGATTTTGCCTTTGGAAAAACGGGCTACCTGACCATTTGCAATCAACCCGGAATTCTGAATTTCCATATAATCAGCATAGTCAGTGACCAGGTTGAGCCGTTTTGCTACAGTCTCAAACGAAACATTACCACTATAAGTAATCCTGGCAGTACCTTCAGAACCATTTTTTGTAGTGACAAGGATGACACCATTTGCAGCACGAGAACCATAAATAGCAGATGAGGCAGCATCTTTAAGTATTGAAATCTCCTCAATGTCCTGTGGATTAATATCACTAATTGAAGAACCTACAATGCCATCGATTACGACAAGAGGACTTGAATCATTCAAAGTTCCCTGACCTCGAACTCTGATTGTTTGCGATTCGAATCCGGGAGTATTTCCACCTGTATTAGTTACTGACAAGCCCGCTGCCAAACCTGCCAAAGCATTGGTCGCATTGGTTACCGGGCGATCGCTTAATGCATCAATTTTGACCGAAGAAACGGCGCCGGTAATGTTAACTTTTTTCTGCGTACCGTAACCAACAGCTACCACCTCCTCAATATTTATGGCATTTTCTACCAATTTAACATCTATGTATGTCAGGTTCCCGATCAAAATCTCCTGCGACTTCATCCCCACGAATGAAAACACCAATGATGCATCAGGCGGGAAATTAGTTATTAGAAATTTACCTTCGGAATCAGTTATTGTCCCGTTGGTAGTTCCCTTTATTATCACAGAAACTCCAGGAAGAGGGTCACCTTTAGTGTCAGTCACTTTCCCCCCGACAGTATTCTCAGGTTGATGATTGTCTTCTTTATTCCCTTCCAATGAGGTAATGGCAATGTATTTATCTATAACCTTGTAGGTAAATCCACTTCCACTGAACAAATCCGTCAATATTTCCTTAAGGTTGGCATCTGAATAATTTATGGTTACCTTTTTATCAATTATTTCTTGGTCATACTTAAGTACAAAATGGTAACCTGTCATTTTTTCCAATTGCTCAATCACTTCAACGAATGTGGCATTTTCCATAGAAATTGAGCACTTAGCATTTTGTCCTTCAGTGGCAAAAACCTGCATGCTCAGGATTACTATTAATACTAATGTCAATTTCATAATTCGCAATATTTTTATTGTCACATCACAAGATGGGACATTCCCTTCTCTTTTTTTCATACATTTGAATTGTCAAGATTAATAAAATGCCTTTGGCTAGGCGTTTATTGATTGATGCGCTAAAGAATGTTGGTAGCATTCTATAGCGTGTGACTGGCCGGCCCTCATTTTTTGAGTCGGCCAGTTTTTTAAGAAGTATTGATTTCTTTCATAGTGGTAGGTATTGGTTAGAAGGTTGTTCTTTTATTGATTATGGCTTATTAATTAGTATCGATATTCTTTTCTTTATCAGTCACATCCTAGACACTCATAGTTATTTTGATTTTTCACATAAGTCGATTCATTATTTCCAATATATCAGAGTTGGTTTGTCTGGCCGTTGAACGATCTTGTACTCAATCGATGATGTCAGCTTTAAGACTTCTAGAATCTGATCGACGGGCTTATTTCTCATGATCGACCCATAATAGGATTCCTCGGCAAGTGCTTCTCTCTGTATAACTATTTCAAGGTTATACCATCGTTCCATTTTTTTCGCAATGTCTTTCAACTTTTCATTACGGAAGATGATGATCCCATCCCGCCATGAAGTATACATCCCCGTGTCGACTCTCTTTTTAATTACCTTTGTGTTATGTCTGTCAAAAAAGAGATTTTCTCCTGGATCCAAGCGAGTAATTTCTTTACCACTTTTATCAATAATACCGAGGCTCCCATTTACTAAAGTAGCATTCGTATTTATGTCATCAGGATATGCCTCAATATTAAAAGAGGTTCCATATACTTTAAAATCCAAAGATGTCGTATTTACGATAAACGGATGATTGTGATCTCTAAATACCTCAAAAAAAGCCTCCCCTTCCAGGTATACTTCTCGTTGTCCCAATCCGAAGCGATGACCATATTCAAGAGTGGTTCCGGAATTCAAAATCACCTTTGTTCCGTCGGGCAGGGTGAGATTTGCTATTTGCCCTAAAGGAACATCCACTTTTAAGCCGGAAGTATATATCGGGTTTTCGCGACTCTGAACAATAAACATATTGTAAGCCAGCATCCCCAATCCAAAAACAAAAACGAGAAGGGCTGCAATTTGTGCCGAACGAAGAATATATTGTCGTGTTTTCCTCACTTTTAACTGTGGAAGTAAAAAATGGGTCCAAGCCTCACTTACGTTTTCATTCCCTGAAGATAATAAAGCCACAGCTTTCTTATACTGAATAAGAATATCCTTATTACCAGCATCGGCTTCGACCCATTCAAAAATCTGCTTGACTTCTTCCTCTGAAGCCTTGCCTGCTAAATATTTTTCAATAATATTCTCATCCATATGCCTTGTTCTGTATATAAGTAAACTTAACCATGTGACGACCCTATATCCTGAAGTGCTTTTTTGTCAAATTGTAAAGGATAAGTGAAAGTAGATGAAAACAAAACTTAGGACTGAAACAGGCAAAATCATGACAAATTAAAGAGCATATCAAAATCTTCATGAAATACCTAATTTTCAAGAAAGTGAATGGAGGATCATTTGAACAAGAACCAGGGGAAGATAGTCTGACAATTTTAACCGAAGGGATTTAAGAGCCCTTGTTATATGGGCTTCCACTGATTTCTCTGAGATGGTCAATTCATTTGCAATTTCAATATTGGATTTCCCTTCGTAACGGCTTTTAATAAAAACTAGGCGACACTTTTCGGGCAATTCGGAGACAGAATCAATAATCAGCTTTTCGAGTTCAGTGAATTCAAGCGATTTAAAATCGAACGATGAAAGTACTTCTATGTTCAACAGAGATTCCAATTCATGTAGTCTTCGGTCAAAGTATTTCTTTTCAATTTTTCGGTTCCGCAAATAGTTCAAACAACCGGATCGGGCAAAAGTGTATAGGAATGCTTGAATACCTCCAGGCTTCTCTATTTTATCCCGATTGACCCAGAGATTGACAAAGGCTTCGAGAGCAATACTTCGAATGGCTTCATTGTCATCAATGAATCTTTCGCAAAACCCAAATATGCGGTTGTAATTTGCCCTAAAGATTTTTTCAAAGGCAAACTGGTCTCCCATTTTGAGTAATCTTAAAAGCAATTCATTATGGGTAATTTGTCCAGTTTGGTCAGTTGTCATTTCTGATCCTTTTTATTGTCTCAAATATGCTAATTTAAAAAGCAATCTGCAATTATTTGCAAATTCCGGACTAAAACGGACAGGTATTCTGTCTTAGACCCCAATAAGATTGGACAAAAATTTGAAAAGAAATATGTCCAACTTAATTTTGTGAACATGGCAAGAAGAAGAACATTTTCTATTGAGGAAAAACTGACACTGCTGCCTGAAACAAAGGACAATGGGAATACCGAGATCTGTAGGGGTCACGATTTATCACACACGGTTATTAACCATTGAAGGAACAAGTTCCAACAGTCAGGTGTGGAAGGATGTGGGAGGAAAAGCTTCTCTGCCTGTACTTGACATTTTTGAAACATCCTAACTTTGTTATGAATCCGATGAGTGAAAAACGAACAATTATAGACTCAACTGTTTTGGGAAAAGTGTCCATCTAATTGGGGGGCACCACAAAAAAAAATAGGGAAAGCAATTTTCCATTCGCTTCATGTTACCAAACAGTCAAACTCTCATTGTTTCACATACAAATTCCCCCACTCCGGAGCTGATATAGTTTAGTTGAAGGCAGACAACCCTGAGTAATTGGGATTAAACTGGAAGTAGCCCATGCTGTTCTGGAAAATTTTCTTTCCATTTAGTTCAATGGTTTTGTCATATTCAACACGGATAGTCTGTTTTCCAAATGTGGGTGCCAGCCGACGTATCTGAATCAGATATGCAGGCATTGCATTGTCCTTACCTGTTTCATAATATTCTTGCATCGAATAGATTTCTGTCTGTTCACCGTTTATTGTAACTTTCATGTCCCCAATATCCAGCTTAGGAGCGATATTGATTAAATTAAACGCTTTATCATTAATGGTTATGTTGCTGGTTATGTTGCTTCTGTCACCCAATACCATCGGACGAAAAGAGAGGAGCAGTGAATTATATCCCCCATTGTTTGGCCAAACGTTTAAATTATACACCTCCCCTGTACCAATCTTAAAATCAATTTCTTGATCATTGTCGATGATCATATGCCAGGCCCAGGCTTCCAGAGTTGTTGATTTATATTTACCATCATTAACGTAAAAGCAATTATATGTTCTTTCCGGAAGAGATATTTCATAATAACCCTCGTTGTCACTCCATACCGCACTTGCATCCTCAAATGCATCCGGATAAACTGCAAGAAATGATCTTAAAGGATTCCCGTTAAAATCTGTCATATACCCTGATATTTTGCGATACCTGCAAGTGATCCATTTCTCGACTTGCTGCTCCGCGATGCGGATGGTTACCTTGATTTTATCAGGGTCTGAGTTTAAG
>CAZQRG010000010.1:0-3893 GCA_964595745.1 uncultured Candidatus Saccharibacteria bacterium
ATGCATGACTCACACATACATATATCAATGAGCCCTCTTAAAGAAAATATCCTAACAGATATACAAGAGTTCATTGATCAAGGTGGTAAAAAAATATTAATACAAACTACAGATATCAATGATTATCTAGATACAATTGACATGTATGAATCATTAAAAAATACATTCCCAAATATTTTAGATTTAGCATTAGGAATACACCCAAGTAGAATAGAGGATGGGGTTTCTAAGAACAGTTTAGAAGATATAGATATATTTAAATATACTCAAAAGCAGTTAGATATATATCAAGAGGTATTTAATAAAAATATTAAAAATATTACTGCAATAGGGGAGTGTGGATTAGATTACTATACAATGAATGAATATTTCCAATTTGGTGAAAAACAGAAAGAACAGATTAAAGAAGCACAAAGAAGAGTATTTACTAAGTTATGCTCACTCGCTATTAAACACAACCTCCCCATGAGTATTCATGCAAGAGATATCAATAATGATAACAGCTGTGTAAAAGATACACTAAGTATAGTTGCTAAAGAAGGAAAGGGTGTATTACAAGGTTCATTCCATAGCTATACAGGTGACAAAAAATTATTAGAAAAAATTCTTAACCTCGGAATGTATATTGGTTTTAATGCAATAATTACATACCCTAGTGGAGAGAATGTTAGAGACATATTAAAAGCAACACCACTAGATAGGGTACTCTTTGAAACAGATGGGCCTTTCTTACCAACACAAAGTGTAAGAAAAAAGAAAAACTCTCAAAAGAAATATGGTAGACCTGTATTAATAAAAGAGATAATTGAAAAAGTTTGTGAGATTAAAAATGAACCCTATGAAAAGATAGAAGAGACAACTGATAGAAACTACCTTACTCTTTTTTCAAAAAAGGATATATAAGGACAACGAATTCTCCATGAGGATGACTCTCAAAATCTCTTTCTTTTAATAGTGATAGTAACTCAACAGACTGTCCACTTATCACCTCTTCTCTAAATTTCGTTAAATCTTTTGCTAATACCACTGTATTTTCCTTTGTACACTCATCTATCACCTCAAGTAAAGAAAGTACTCTTTTGGGAGATTCATAAACTATTACAGTATTTTCTAAATCAAAATATTTTTTTAACATCTCCTTTCTCTTTTTGTCTGATTTAGGTAAAAAACCTAAAAACACAAATCTATCAGTAGGAAGACCACTAATAGACAAAGCAGATATCAAGGCAGATGGACCAGGAATACTTTCAACAATGTATGCTTGCTCTCTAAGCTCTCTAACAAGTTTAAAACCCGGATCACTAATTAGTGGTGTCCCACTATCTGAAACTAAAGCCAGATTTAATCCCATATCTAACTTCTCCTTAATCTTTCCTACTATTTTTTCATGATTCTGATCCCTATATGAGATTAACTGAGTATGAATATCATATTTATTAAACACCTTAATACTCTCTCTAGTATCCTCAGCAAGTACAAATGGAACAGATTTTAATATCTCCACTGCTCTATATGTAATATCTCCAAGATTACCAATGGGTGTAGCAACAATATATAGCTTTCCTTTTTCCATAAATAAGTATTTATATATTAATAACTCTTCTTAAAATATTCTCTCTATTCTCATCTGTAATATCTTGACTTTGTACTGCCTCTTTAACATCGAAACTCCCAATACTTACCCTCCTTAACTCCTTAGTAGTAGCATATGTACCTAACTTAATACCTAAATCATGTATCAAAGTTCTAATGTATGTACCTGTAGAACATTTAATCTTACATTTAAACATCGGATACTCATATTCATATACCTCAAACTCAGATACAGATATAATTGATGGTTTTAGTACAACCTCTTTTCCCTCTCTTGCTAAATCATACGCTTTTCTACCCTCTATCTTTTTTGCAGAATACATTGGAGGAGTTTGAGATATATCTCCCATAAAGTTGTTCTCTATTATCTTTTCCATTTCATCTCTAGAGGGTTTTCTGTTACTCTCATCTTTCATTAATACCTTTCCTTCCATATCCTGAGTGTCAGTACAAAATCCTAACTGTGCAGTTACTTCATATACCTTTTCATATGAGTGAAATGTATTCATCATCTTAGTCGCTTTACCTAAGAGAACTATTAATAAACCACTAGCCAAAGGATCTAAAGTTCCCGCATGTCCAATCTTTTGGCCCCTATCAAGTATTCTTTTTAATTTTCGTATTACATCATACGATGTAATACCTAACTCCTTGTCTACTATTAAAATTCCGTCTATCATATATACATAGTAATATTTAATCTAATCAATTATCTCATATGCCAAACGGTTTAGCACTTGCTATAAACATATTAATACTATTAATACTCTTGGCATACATTGTTTCAATCCTTTTAAATTTCTTTACTCCCTTCTATACAACACCTAAAAAAGCACTGGGAAATATATTAAAGAATTTTAAAATGAAAAAAGATGAGAAGTTTGCAGACCTAGGATGTGGAGATGGAAGAGTAGTATTTGGAACATACAGGATGTACAAGTGTACAAGTGTAGGATATGAAATTAGTCCTGTACTTCTAATGTTAATCAAACTTAGTAAATTAATCCTAGCCCCATTTAATTCCAAGATTAGATTTATTGAGGAGGATTTCTTTAAAGTAGATTTAGGAGAATACGATGTAATATATTGCTGTTTACCAAAAGATTTATTAGAAATACTTGAAAAGAAATTTACAAAAGAGCTTAAAAAAGGGAGTAGGGTATATTCATATAAAAATGAATTACCTAAAAAGAAAGGCAAACCTATCAGAACAGGTATTGATATGGTATACGAGTATACCTTTTAGTGTGATGTATGTATAATGACACATATGGGGGTATACGAACCGTTAGCTTCAAAATATAGACCTACGAATTTAGATGATTTTGTTGGTCAGCAACATTTAATTGGTCCTAATGGCCCTATTAGGAAATTCCTTTCTCTTGGTAAAGTTCCCTCTATGATTTTCTGGGGTCCTCCAGGTACAGGTAAAACCACTTTAGCATACATTATCTCTTTAAATCTGTATTACGATTTTTACAAGATGCAAGCTGTTAATAGTGGGAAGGCAGATCTAAGAAAGATATTAAAGATTGCGATTAATAACCAACAGTATAACAAGAAGACAATGCTTTTCTTAGATGAGATACATAGATGGAACAAAGCACAACAGGATACATTACTTCCATATGTTGAAAAGGGGATAATTACATTAATAGGGGCTACTACAGAAAACCCTTCGTTTACAATAATTAGTGCATTGCTTTCTAGAACAAAGGTTTTTGTTTTTAATCAACATACAATAGAAGATATCTCTTTGCTTCTGAAAAGAGTAATTAAAAAAGAATATCCTAAGTACAAAATTAGTAAAAAGATAATAGATTTAATTAGTGATCTATCTAATGGAGATATTAGATCTGCATTAAATATTTTAGAGATGAGTGTTACTCTTTCAGAAGCAAATACTAAGGAGGGAGATAAACTAACTATTTCAGAAAAAGAGATTAAAGAGGTTGTACAAAAACCATTGTACTATGATAAACAGGGAGAGGAACACTTCAACATTATCTCTGCTATACATAAATCAATGAGATCATCTAATCCTGATGCAGCAGTATACTGGGTTGAGAGGATGTTAAGTGCAGGAGAAGATCCTTTGTATGTTGCTAGAAGATTACTTAGGTTTGCTAGTGAGGATATAGGTAATGCTGATCCTCAAGCAGTTATACTTGCGAATAGTGTATATGAGGCTTGTCAAAAATTAGGTATGCCAGAGTGTAGTGTATTTCTAATTCAACTTGCAATATATCTTTCTAATGCTAAAAAGGATAATAGTGCATATATGGCAGAGTTAAGTGTAA
>CAZQRG010000010.1:3903-10895 GCA_964595745.1 uncultured Candidatus Saccharibacteria bacterium
CAATGTGAATTTAACCCAAGCTGTAGTATATTTATCCATAGCTTCTAAGTCTAATGCACTTTATATGGCTTATGAAAAGGCAAAAAAAGATGCTCAAAACACGATTGCAGAAGGGGTTCCTCTGCATCTTAGAAATGCACCAACAAAGCTCATGGAAAATCTAGATTATGGTAAGGGTTATGAATATGACCATGATTTAGAGAGTAAGAAATCTGAACAGCAGTGTTTACCTGACAAGTTAGTTAAAAGAAAATATGTTAGGGGTATATAGTAGAACAATATAACCCTCTTTTAGACATTGTTTTCTTCTATATATTTTGGGAAGATATATGGTAATGAAAATATATAAAATATTCTTTTTAAATATCTCTCTCTGTTTTTTGTTTTTACTTTGTATATTATTCTTTTTATCAATATCGAATCCTTCCATTGCATTTGCTCTTTCAGAGCCTCAGATGATTAATATTAACAAAGTACCTGGGCCTTCATATACTCAAACTTATCTTACCCCTCTTGGTTCTACATTGTTTTTTGTTACAAATGATGGGATACATGGAAATGAGCTTTGGAAAAGTGATAGTACGGAAGATGGAACCGTTATGGTTAAAGATATATACATAGGATCCTCTAGTAGTTCACCTTCTTATTTAACAGTAATGGGTGACCACATCTATTTTACTGCAACAAATGGAACTGACGGTTCCGAACTCTGGAAGAGTGATGGGACAGAAGCTGGTACTGTAATGGTTAAGGATATCAATCCTGGAGCAAGTTGGAGTTCACCAAATTACTTAACTATAATGGGCGGATATTTATATTTTAGTGCCAATACGAGTTATGGTGTTGAACTTTGGAAAAGTGACGGAACCGAGGCGGGAACAGTTTTAGTAAAGGATATATATGTGGGATTTGTAAGTAGCTCACCTAATTACTTAACTGCAGTTGGGTCATTAATATATTTTGGTGCAAGGACTTCAGCAAATGGAACTGAGTTATGGAAGAGTGATGGAACAGAGGTAGGAACTGTTTTGGTAAAAGATATTTATTCGGGCAACAGTCATAGTTTTCCATCAAATCTATTATCAATAGGTTCTACGCTTTACTTTACTGCTACTAATGGGACAAATGGAGTAGAACTTTGGAGAAGTGATGGTTCAGGAGCTGGTACTGTTTTAGTTAAAGATATATATACTGGGC
Source organism: uncultured Candidatus Saccharibacteria bacterium (assembly GCA_964595745.1). GTDB lineage: Bacteria > Patescibacteriota > Dojkabacteria > SC72 > SC72 > UBA2259. Next base: position 5,101 of record CAZQRG010000010.1, read on the forward strand.
CATTAAACAGTAGTAATCCCAATTATTTCGCTATTATCGGTAGTACAATGTTTTTTAAAGCGTATAATTCTACCTACGGTTACGAGCTATGGAAAAGCGACGGAACAGAAGCAGGAACTGTTTTAGTTAAAGATATCATAGGTGGAATCACTAGCAGCTCTCCTTCTTATTTAACAGTCCTAGAAAACAATATTTATTTTAATGCATCTGATGGAATTAATGGTACAGAACTTTGGAAAAGTGATGGATCAGAATCAGGTACAATAATGATTAAAGATATATATCCAGGGTCCTCTGGTAGTTCTCCTATGTACTTAATTGGAATGGGTGACTTTATTTATTTTAGTGCAAATAATGGAACAAACGGAACAGAGTTGTGGAGAAGTGATGGAACAGAAGCTCTGACTACAATGGTTGAAGATATATATCTAGGAAATAGTAGCTCTAACCCGAAACAATTTAATACTATTAGTAATACTTTGTATTTTCAGGCTACTAATGAAAATAATGGAACTGAGCTTTGGAAAAGTGATGGAACTGATAATAACACATTAATTGTGAAAGATATCTATATTGGTTCTGCTGGAAGTAGTCCAAATTATTTTACCTCAAGTAGTTCAGCAATGTATTTTGCTGCAAATGATGGAACTAATGGAGAAGAGCTTTGGAAAACTGATGGGACAGAAGTTGGTACTGTTATGGTCAAAGATATAAATATTGGAAATGGTGGTAGTAGCCCCTCTAGTCTAACAACAATTGATGATATTTTATACTTTCGTGCCGCAGCAAGTCCCTATGGTAATGAACTTTGGAGAAGTGATGGAACAGAAGAAGGAACAAAACCCGTAAAAGATATTTATCCTGGACCAGGTAGTAGTAATATATTTTTATTAACACCGCTGGGTAACACTTTATATTTTATTGGATCAAACGGAGTGAGTGGTTACGAATTATGGAAATCCGATGGGACAGAAGCTGGGACAGTGCTGGTCAAGGATATATCAACAGAGGGTTCAATGTGTAGTACATGTGAATTTAAAGGGATGGGAAACATTCTCTATTTTAGAGCTAATGATGGGACATACGGGGAAGAGTTGTGGAGAAGTGATGGAACAGAAAATGGAACCTTTATGATAAAAGATATTAAGTCTGGATATGAATCTAGCATTCCATCTAATTTTGTTACTATCGGGGATACCCTATATTTTATAACTGAAAATAATAATTTGTGGAAAAGTGATGGGACAGAAAAGGGAACTACTTTGGTAGGGTCATTAAGTTTATATGGATTGTTTCCTTTTTGGGATAATTTGTATTTCAGCAACACAGATCAAACATATGGAAACGAGTTATGGAAAAGTGATGGGACTTTTGAAGGAAGTTCGTTAGTTAAGGATATATATATCGGACAGAATTCAGGAGGACCATTGTCAAATTTCGCTACAATTGGAACAAATCTTTTCTTTGGAGCAAACAATGAGACAAATGGTGTCGAACTTTGGAAAAGTGATGGTACAGAAGAAGGAACAACACTAGTAAAAGATATCTTTCCTGGATCATTAAATAGTTTGTCAAACAAACCAATTTTTTCAACTGGGAAATTGCTTTTCTTTGGAGCAAACAATGGGACAAATGGTATTGAACTTTGGAAAAGTGATGGTACAGAAAATGGCACCAATATGGTTCTAGACATTAATTCAGGTTCTGATGACAGCAATCCGTCATCTTATTCTCTATTCAATAATAAAGTAATTTTTAATGCTACAACATCACTTCATGGAAACGAATTATGGGTTATGGATCTTGAAGACGAACCAGATTTAACCCCACCATCTCCATCTAGTTTTTCCCCATCTACAGGATCAACAATAACAGATATATATCAAGTTTTCACCTTTTCTCTTGACGAAATTGGTGCTTGCAGAATGAGCTTGTCTGATGAGTCCTACGATGATATGTATAATGACGCTAATTGCACTGGAGACGGTTCCCAATCAATATCTTGTGTCATACCTGGACCAAAATTTGGTTTAAATGGAAATAAAAATATCTACATATCCTGTATTGATGCTTATAACAACAAAGACACAATAAGTACAAATTCCGTTATAAACTATACATTACTAGAAACAGATCCACCTCAAAAAAGCGAATTTTCACCAGAACCCTCTTCAATCATTTCGGATTCAACCCAAACAATTACATTCGAAACAGATGAGAATGCTACTTGTAGACTCTCTTTAACGGATGAGAGCTATGACCAAATGGTCAATGATGTAGTATGTGAGGGAGTTGGGAGTATTAACCAATCTTGTACATCTCCAGATCTAGGGACATTCGAAGATAAAACAATATATATATCTTGTACTGATGGAAATGGTAATAAAGATACTGCAACAAGTAATGAAGAATTAGAATATACCTTTATTCCTGCTGGTAGCATAGCTGGACCAATATTAGACTTCCCTGAAGTTGATGGCTCTATATACGCTATGGCTCTGAACGATGATGAAAGTATTTTATACATTGGTGGAGAATTTTCACAAGTTGGAGATATTAGTGGAGGAGGTACTGTTTATGACAGATATAACCTAGCAGCAATAGATACTAAAACATATGAAGTTTTAGATTGGAATCTAATTCCACAAGGAGCAGTTCAGACAATAGAAGTATATGATAATAATGTATATATAGGAGGCTCTTTTACCGATATATATGACTATGATCTTGATGAATATGTATACACGGGAGAGTTCGCAAAGATAAATTCCGATGGTACTCTAGATATCGATTGTATGCCAGAAATATATACTGACTACGGATCGACAGTATATGCGATTAAAGCTACAGAGGAATATATATATGTTGGAGGAAGTTTTAATGCTATTGGTGAAACCTGGGATATTTCTCCACTTATTAGATTAAACAACAACAGCAGTTGTACATGGGATGAGGATTGGGCACCATATGGGTTCTATGATGACAATTATAATACAGCAACAATTTACACCATAGATACCTACGGAAATGATGTGTATGTAGGGGGTAATTTCACACAGATATATGATCCATACTCTGATGAAACAGCTAACACAGGAGAATTCGTAAAAATAAATTCTCAAGGTATTCTAGATACTACATGTTCACCAAAAGTACGAACTTATGGCCAAGTTGGTACGGTATATTCTATAAAAACAACTGCTGATTACATTTATATCGGTGGCTCATTTGATAGCATTGATGATGAAAGTGTATCTAATCTTGCAAGATTTGAGAATACAGCAAGTTGCACGAGAGATAGTGAATGGATGCCCTATGAATTTCAAGATGGAAATTATGAAATTGGAACAATATATTCCATAAATTTTATTAATGATATGTTTTTTATCGGTGGTGGTTTTTCACGTCTATATAATTTTGAAACTGATGAATATATATCTACTGGGGAATTTATTAAACTTAATTCGAACGGAATACTAGATACTGAGTTTGATCCTCAAATAACAACTTATGAAGAAGAAGAATGTGAGTGCTGTGAAGGCTGTACCGTATACTCTTCTGTTATAGGAACTAAAAATATATTTGTGGGTGGTAGTTTTAATATGGTAGGAGAGGAAGATGTTCTTGGACTTACTGCCTTTAGTATGGATAGCACTCCCCCAACTGGTAATATTACAATCAATCTTGGAAACACTTACTCTGTTTCTCCTAATGTTACTCTCTCTCTTTCTGCAACAGATACCTCTGGAGTTAGACAAATGATGATTTGTAACAATTCATCCTTCGCTGATTGTAATTGGGAAACATATAAAACTACTAAATCATGGACCTTTGATAGTACCTATGGAAATAAAACAGTATATGTAAAATATATGGATAATGTTGGAAATATATCTGATGTATACTCTGACAGTATAATACTGCATACTCCAAGTGCAAGAATAACAAATATTGGAGAAATAACTGATATACCTGATAAAACACCACTTACATATTACTTTACTTCTACTAGCGTACTAATAAAAGGAGTCTCTCAATCAGGAAGCATAATATACTTTGTATATAATGGTAAGACATACACTACAGTAGCTAATGGTAGTGGTAACTTCTCAATAACATTAACAGTATCTATGGGGAATAATTCAATACAGTACTACTCTAAAGATATTTCAAATAATCAATCCTTAACAAAAACATTAAACCTAATAGTAGGAACTAGCTACTTCCCGAATTGGTTACTTGAAAAATTAGGATTAATTACGACTATAGAACAAGAAGAAACACCAAACCAATTACCACAACAAGAGCAAATACCAGATACCCCAAACAATGAACCCCAAGAGGAAGAAGAGAATAATGGAAACATCCAAACCCTACAGTTTACAGACAAAGATGGTAATCCATTAGTAAATGCACTTGTAACAATAGAGGGAGTAGAGTACTTTACAGACAGTAAGGGAGAGATACAGGTAGTAGGTTTAGAGAAGGATAAAAACTACAAGGTGAAGATAGAACATAATGGAGTAAAGTATACATCAGAGGTGCTAGGAGCTAGTGGAGTAGATGGTAGTATAAAGGTTACCATATCAGAGGGAGATATCTCTAATGGTATCGAGTGGAAGAAGATATTAATATATGGAGGAGGTGGTCTACTATTCATCTTTTTCCTAATACTAATATTTAGAAGAAGAAAAGATAAAGAAGAGGAAAACAAATTTCAAAATACCCATTAAATAGTTTTGTAAATTTCTAGTCTAGAATATATAATACAAAAGATATGGAAGTATTAAATGATGAAAAAATAATAAATAGAATATTAAATAAAGCAGTAGAACAGATACTCCCTTCTCCTGATGCATTACAAAAGTTACTCCTTTGTGGTAAGAAAATAAATATATATCAAGGATTTGACCCAACAGCTCCTACACTACATATTGGACACAGTGTAGGAATGAGAAAATTAGAAGATTTTAGAAAGCTTGGACACAATGTATATTTCCTAATTGGAGACTTTACTGCAAGAATAGGGGACCCTAGTGATAAAACATCTGCAAGAATAAAACTTAGCAAAGAACAAGTTCAGGAGAATATGAAAATATATGTTGAACAAGCGTCACATTTTATAGATATATTTAATAAAGAGAATCCTGTTAAGATAGTATATAACAGTCAATGGTTAGAACCCCTTAACTTTGGTGACATTATAGAAATAGCCTCTGTATTTACAGTTCAACAGATGATTAAAAGAAGTATGTTTCAAAAAAGATTAGAAGAAGATAAACCTATATACCTACATGAATTCCTCTATCCCCTAATGCAAGGGTATGACTCTGTAATGATGGATATCGATGTAGAGGTAGGAGGTAATGATCAACTCTTTAATATGCTTGCTGGAAGAGATTTAGTAATGAGTAGACTTGGAAAAGAGAAAATCGTTATCGCTGGTAAACTTCTTGAAACAAGTGATGGTGCTAAAATGGGTAAATCAGAGGGGAATATGATTGCTTTAAATGACAGCGCAAATGATATATTTGGAAAAGTAATGACCTTTGATGACAGGTTAATACCAATAGGTTTTGAAATACTTACTAGCTATGAATTAGATCAGGTTGAAGAGATAAAAAAGAGATTGCAGTCAGAAGAAAACCCAATGGATCTTAAAAAGACATTGGCATATGAAGTAACTAAAGATATTAAAGGTGAGGTAGAAGCTAAAAAAGCTCAAGAGTATTTTGAAAGCATATTTCAGAAGAAAGAGATAAGTACAGAAATTCCTGTTAAAGAGATAAACCAAA
>CAZQRG010000011.1:0-10728 GCA_964595745.1 uncultured Candidatus Saccharibacteria bacterium
ATACTAATGCTATAGAAGATTTAATTACTCACTATGAATTACTTCTTAATCCATTAGGTAGTAGTGAGGAATTAGAATTTGATTCTAGTGATGAGAAGATATTGGGTGAGATGATATTTAAAAATCATAACCAGCATAATTTAATGGGAAATATTGGTCAAAGTGGAGCAATTAAAATAGAGGGAATGGCAACACTTGGAACTCTTAAAGATTTAAATAGGCATAGGAGTTTAGAAAGATTTATTCCTCTTTTTCATGATGAGGTAGATATTAATAACGAATTAAATAGGGATAGTAAAGATTGTTTCTTTCTATGTAACTATCTTGAGATTAAAGAGTTGGGAGAACTAAGAGAAGAGTATGAAAGATGTTTAATTGAGACATACGATATGATTAAAAGATGGAGAGTAGTATCTACTCAATTTATGTCTGATGAAGTGTCTAAGGAGTATACTAAGTACCTATTTCCCCATGCACATAGTACTAGGTATTGTTTCTATGGTTCTTTTGATGATTTGCAGTACACCATTAATCTTAGAGTTAGAAGAGGGGGACATATTTCATATCGTAGTTTAGTGTATAAATGGTTGGAGCTATTAAATTCCTTAGATGGTATATGGTATCCTTTACATAAGGGTATTGAAAAACCCGATCCTAAATCTAGAGAGCAGTTTGTAGATAGAAGTTAATTTTATTAATATTAATATGATACTTGCAGATAAAAGTATAAAGGAGAAACTTTTGAGTGGAGAGATTAGTATAGAACCATTCTCTGATGAGTTTGTACAACCTGCTTCATATGATTTGCATCTAGATACAACCATTTTAATATTTGATACAGAGAATCATGGGTTAATAGATGTTAAAAAACCAATTGATGATTTAATGCTAAAGATAGAAATAGATGAAGAGGATGGATATGTTCTTAAACCTGGTCAGTTTATTCTAGCTAATGTAGTTGAGGTCACAGGAGTTGATTCAAGACATGTAGGTAGATTAGAGGGTAAGAGCTCCTTGGCTAGAATGGGTTTAATTATACATGCTACTGCAGGTTTTCTAGACCCAGGTAACAAGTTGAGATTAACATTAGAGATTGCTAATTTATCACCTCTTCCAATTAGAATATATGCAGGTATGAAAATAGCACAGTTAGCATTTGAGCAGTTAGATACTCACTGTCAAAGACCATATGGTAGTCCAGGATTAAATAGCAAATACAAGGGTGATATGACAGTACAGGGTAGTAGAATGTGGAAGAATTTTTAAATTATTGACCTATTAATATGTTTGAAGAGATTAGAAAAGAGTTCCCTATTCTAAAAAGTAACCTTTTTGATAGAGGGCTTGTATATCTAGATAGTGCAGCTACTACTCAAAAGCCACAATCTGTTATCGATCGTTTAACTCAATATTACGAAACTGAGAATGCTAATATACATAGAGGTCCATACGATCTTTCAATTGAAGCTACTAAGCTTTGGGAGAACGCTCATCAAATAGTTGCAGATTTTATTAATGCAGATTCTTTCAAAGAGATATTCTTTGTTCGTAATACTACAGAGGGATTAAATTTTTTAGTTAATACTTTTGGTAGGAAGCTACTTTCAGATGATGATATTGTTGTTATTAGTGAAATGGAACATCATAGTAATATTGTTTCTTGGATGTTACTTCAAAAAGAGATTAAGTTTAGAATAGAGTATATTCCTGTTAAAGATGATTACACTCTAGATTTAGATTGGTTAAAGCAATTAGTTAAGAAAGAGGGAAAAAGAGTTAAGATTGTTTCTGTAGTTCATATCTCCAATGTACTGGGTGTTAAAAATGATGTAGAGGAGATATTTAAGATAGCAAAAGAGGTAGAAGCTTTTACAATATTAGATGCTGCACAAAGTATTGCTAGATGCAAAGTTAATGTTAAAGAGATAGGGTGTGATGCATTAGTATTCTCTGGGCATAAAGTATATGGTCCTATGGGTAGTGGTGCTGTATATTGTAAATTAGAATATCTTGAAAAACTTACTCCTTGGATGGGTGGAGGAGAGATGGTATCTTCTGTCACTAAAGAGGGTTTTGAGTATAATGAAATTCCTTGGAAGTTTGAAGCAGGTACTCCTGATGTTGGTGGAGGTATAGCTTTAGGTATGGCAATAGAGTGGTTGAAGGGTAGTATTGAAAAGGTGGGTGGTTGGGATATGTTAATTAATCATGAACAGGGATTAATAGGGAGCTTCTTAAATGAGTTTAATGGTATAGAGTGGTTTAAACATCTCGGTCCTGATGATATTTCTCAAAAGTACGGAGTAATAGCTTTTAATATTGAGGGTTTTGCATTTAGAGGATGTAAGGATTTACAGAAGATAGAAACAAATAAAGAGGGGGATGGAATAATGGAGTTTCTAAATAGTAAAAAGATTGCATTTAGAGAGGGGTATCACTGTGCAGAGGTATTGCATGATAGGTTCTGTGTAGGTCCTACTTTAAGATTTAGTCTAGGGATTTATAGTAATGAAGCAGATTTAAAATATGCAGCTAACTCTCTTAAGGAGGCAGTACTTCAAGGATTGAATTGATATTAATCTTGTATTAAGAATTCTCTTTTGATATATAACTATGTTATAGGTCAGGAAAGAGATATGTTAATATGATATATTTTTGTATGGATTATAATACTGCTCCTAACCAACAATCTAATGTTTCCGATGATATTCTTTCTGAGATAGTAGCACTTCAGAATAAGCTGTCCTCTTCTACAGTACCAATTGAATTGAAGGAAGAGAGTATGAGATCTATTCAAAGATTAGAAAGAATGGCTAAATGGGGTAATTATAGCTCTGAATACGAGGGTGTAGATAAGTATGTAGATTGGGTTACAAGAATTCCTTGGGGTGTTGTTTCTCAGGATAATTTGGATATTGCGAATGCAAAACAGATAATGGATTCTACTCATTTTGGAATGAATACTGTTAAAGAGATGATATTGGACTATCTGGCTGCAATGCAGTTAACTAATATTACAAAGAAAAGAACAGAGGGGAGTCAGAATGTCTCATCAACTTCTCCAACTCTTCTATTTGTTGGACTCCAGGGTATTGGTAAGACATCTATTGCACAGTCTATTGCTAAAGCAATGGGAAGAAAGTTTGCAAGGATATCTTTAGGTGCAATTGGTGATGTAAGAACACTAAGAGGTGTTCCAAGGCATGAGATGGATTCAGAACCCGGTCAGATTATTAAAGCTTTAGTTCGTACAGGAACTATGAATCCAGTTATTTTAATAGATGAGATTGAAAAATCTAGTCAAAATAAGGGTCTTCATAATGATATTATGGCTGCACTATTAGAGATATTAGATCCAGAACAGAACTATGCATTTCAAGATCACTACATAGATTATCCTGTTGATTTATCTCATGTGTTTTTTATATGCACAGCTAATAACTTGGGTGGTCTTTCTGCAGCACTACTTGATAGGGTAGAGGTTATACGTTTTATGAGCTATACAGATTCTGAGAAAGAAGCTATTGCGAAGACATATATTTTACCTAGGGTTTTTGCTAGTATGGGACTCTCTTCTGATTATATTCAAATATCTCAAGAGGTTTGGCCTTTACTAATTCGTCCCGTTGGTTTTGATGCAGGTATTCGTCAACTAGAAAGAAATATTTCTACATTAGCAAGAAGTGCAGCAAGGGAGATTATCAATGGTAAGCAGGTACCAATATTAATAACTGCAGAAAACCTTAAGCAGTATGTATTACCAGACCAAGGGCCTTTGAGTTAAACTCCTTTAAACGGATTTACCAGTTTCAAAGCTGTCATAGCTCTTTCTAGTGCAGGACGAGAGGATGTCTTTTTAAGAAGTATATTCTTTTCTGTTTTTTGTCCAGCCTTATAATTAATATCTGAGTTTGCAGTAACAGTATATTGGTATACTGTTTTTTTAATATTGTTTTGGTTGTTGTTCATCATCTTGTTCATTTCCAATTATTCCCTGAGGTGTAATATGTTCTCTACCTTTTTGAATCTCAGCTCTTTCTTTTTTTATCTGTCCTGGAACAGTATTATCATCAATAATTTCGTTAAATGTTTTTTTAGATTCATATTTCTGAGGATTAAGCTCCTTTTCTTGCTCTTCGAATCTTCTCTTTAATTCCTCTTGATATTTCTCTCTTTCTTCCTGAATTATTCCTATTTCCTCTTTTCTTTTTCCTACGGCTCTCTCAATTAAAGTTTTTTGTTTTGAGCTTTCCATAGTAACGGGTTGTTGTGTTGCAGGTAAATCATATATGTTTGACAGTTCGTCAATTGTTCTTGTATCCTCAGTAGCTCCAAGGAGTTTTCTTTGTTCAAGTTCTCTTGGGTCTGAAGTTATTAATTCATGTTCTTGTACGCTTGATAGTACCTGTATTGCAACATGATTTGATCCGGCAAAGAAGAGACCCTGTCCTTTATCACAGTTTAGTAAGAACTCTCTTTCTCCATCTGAGAGGTTAAATACCTGTTGTAATTTTTCTAAAGCAGAGGGGCTTTGCATCATTAACATTTGTAAAGAAGAGTTAGAGATAATTGCACGACCCATATCGTTATTCATAAAATCAGCAACATCTTGAGTAATGGTTGTAAGACCTAGATAATACTTTCTTGCTCTTTTAGCAATTGAGTACATAAATCTTGCAGAGTCATCTCGTTGCATCATGTACCATGCTTCATCAACGATGAGTAGTCTTTTCTTTTTGTCTTTACGAATGATAGTCCAAATGAAATCTAACATTAAATACATAGATAGAGGTTTTAATTCTTCTTGAAGATCTCTCACACTAAATACAGTAAAGGGATTATTAATTTCAAAATTAGTTGCCTCGTTGAATACTCCTGCACCACTTCCAATAATATATTTTTCCATACGTCTTGCTAAATCATGTGCCTCATCCTCTGCCATACCCTTTAATACTTTATACAGATCTTCAAGCATAGGGGGGGTATTAGTTTGGGTTGAAGGATCGAAGGTAATACCTTTCTCTCTATATGTTAGCATCAATGCTCTATCAAGTATTGATGATTCTATGCTTGATAAACCATCGAACATTACTTTAAAGAACCCTTGGAGTGCTAATAGCTTCATTCGTAGTTCATCATCACCCTCTTCTGATACTCCGGAGAGTTCAAAAGGATTCATCTTATGTCCTTTATCTTGCGAGAAGGATATGTAAGATCCTCCAACCGCTTTTGAAAGATCTTCGTACTCTCTTTCAGGATCTATAATTATAATGTCTGTTCCTAACATTAAGCTTCTAATTGCTTCTAGTTTTACAAAATAGCTTTTTCCTGCTCCAGATTTAGCAAATACAACAGTATTAGCATTTTCTAGTTCGAACCTATCAAATATTACTAAACTATTATTATGCATATTAATTCCATACATAATCCCATGATCCATAGTTAGTTCTGATGTAACAAATGGGAATGTAGTAGCAAGAGAGGTCGTATCCATATTCCTAGTTATATATAGCTTGTCTAGACCTAATGGTTGTGTACTTATAAATCCTGGTTCCTGTTGGAGTGTAGCCTGTTTAGCAGTTACACTAATAGCTGCAAGAGTAGAGGTAACATTACGGCTATATTTCTCTAAGAGTTCTTTCGTTGGTGCATATATTGTTACATACATTGTAAAATGGAAAAACTTCTCTGTACCCTCTGCTATTGAATCCTGTAACTGTTGAGCATCAGAAAGAGCTACTTTAACAGATGCATCTACTACTTTTCTTTCCTCCATTTGCCCATATATAGTTGCCTCCATCTCTCCTATTTTCTTTCGCAATTTATCCATAATGACTTTGGAATCAACAGGGTAGTAGAAAGTACTAATTCTAAGTGAGTGTTCGAAATTAATTATAGGTGATAACCAATTTGGTCCAACAAATCTAGGATATCCACTTATGAAAAAAGTTCTAAAGTAGTAATCTCCCATCTGTAAAGTATTAAAATCAACCTCAATATCGATGGGGGCTATTATATCTTGAGTAGTTAATCCATCATATTTTGCTATATTAGGTTCTTTGGTAATGGCAGGAGCTGTCTTTTTTGTAGGAATAAAGTTGTCAAGAAATTCAAATAGAATATTCTTTTTTTTCTTCTTCTCTTTAGGTTCGTTAAATCTTTCTTTAGTATCGGTTTTAATACCTGTCTTTTCTTTTTCAGCTCTTAAAGTATCAATATCTTTTTGAAGTTCCTCTTTAAAAGAAGCGTACTTATCTGTTGAAAGAGGGTCACTCTTTTTTTCAAGCATCTCAATTGTTTTTGATTTATATTTATTCTCCTCCATCTTTCTCCTTTTGCATTTCTTCTTCTGGATTATATATTGTATATAGCTCAGTAATGAGCTCTTTACTGACAAGCTGATGTCCTACGAGTCCCATTCTTCCTATCTGTTTAAGAATGTGGTCTCTTTTTGGATAAAGAAATATTTTTGCTTTTTCTAACAACTGTTCCTGTTTTAAAGCTAAGTTCTGTTCGATTTCTTCTCTACTCTTTTTGGATTTTAGAATACCACTTCCAGGTATCTCTCCTGCAGGATTAAAGGGTATTATGATAAAGAAGTTTTTATCTAATACATCGTTTTGTACAATTAAGTTTTGTATAAATTTTGTGTAGATATGTAACTGTTTTTTTAAACCCTCTGTCATAGAATCATTTTCTTGGTTTACTAGATAGTCAACATAGTTAGAGATATCTATTCTTCTAGTTCTAATTAATATCTGAATATGGAAATTTAGAGAGTTAAGTAATCCAGCAAATGCAAACACCTTACTATCCTGTTCATACTCTGCAAGCAAATCAAAGTTGATTGCAGAGGTTTGAATAATTAGAGCTACACTACCACTTTGTGTAATCACTAGATCATCAACAATATCTCGAATCTCGAGATGTTCTTGTGTAGAGGATATTGTTCTTGCTCTTGCGTTTGAATCCATTATTGTAATGTTATCTTAAATGGTAACTTACCCATATTTTTACTCAAAACAATTTTAATAACAGGAATGGGTTGGTCTGTTCCCTCAAATTCTATATTATATACTCCATCAGGATATATTTTATTGGTAAGAAAATACCCATTCTTTCCAGTCCTGTTTGCATACAAAATTTTCCCCTCACTATTCTTTAAATATGTATTAATATTTGGAATAGGTTTGTTGTCCTTAGTACATAGCCATATATTTATATTCCCGGGTAATTTGTCTACACTTTTAATGATGAATTGGTAATGAGTTAGATTCTCCTCACTTATGATAATTGTATCATCAATATTTGAATTAATCTGCACCTCTTCTTCTTTTTTTATCTCTTGTGTTAACGGTTTCGAATCTTTTTCACCAAATATATCATCTCCGGGTTGCTCACTGAAGACCTCTTTTTTTGGTTTGAAAAATTTTGTAACACCTATAATTTTTGATTTACTTTGTTGGGTTTGTATTACTGGTTTAGATCTTTGATTCTTTAAGTCACTATTTAACCATGCTCTTTGTGTAGGCCTATTAATAGCAGTGAAAAAGTTTGTTATAAATTTATCTGCAGGTTGATCATTGATTGGGACTAATGCAAAGAAGGTACCTAATCCTGCAAATACAACAAATGCAGGAATACCAATAATGCCAGGAATCTGCCCTTTTGTAGTGTAGTAAAGAAAGAACCCTCCTATCCCGACACCTATTGCTAGATATACGAATTCTTTAAAAGTAAACTTAGTAAAAAGTTTAAATTCTACATCCAAAACATTTTGTGGTATAGGGTGTTGTCTCATGTAATATCTAGTTTACCAGAATTAAAGGTAATAGTGGAGAGAGGTGCTGTTTATAAGCCATTAAGATGTATTAATTGGGCATCCTTGAGTATATCTTTAGGTAGTGATTTGTAGTTAATTACAGTAATAAAGGTCTGTTGTTTCTTTAGTAGTTTCTTTTCAAATATTTTTTTAGTATTAGTATATCCAATTCAGATGCTATATCATCAAGCAGAAGGATAGGGTAATGGGAGTTCTTCTTAAATACAATCTCCTGTGTTTCAAATATTAATTTCCCAATTGCTAACCTCTTTTCTCCCCGTGAACCAAATTTCCTAATGTCTTTATCCTTAGATATATCCCAATCATCTCTATGTGGTCCTACATTAGTATATCCAGTAGCAATATCTCTTTTTTTACTTTTTTCTAAATCTTGTTCTACGCATTCTTTAAGATATTCAATATTATTCAATTTCCTTCTATCAAACTCGATTCCTGTCTTGTATTCAATGTCATATTCATTTGTAGATAGCTCTTTAGTTAGTAATATCCTATTTTGTAATATATATGCAGCTGTTAATGAAAAATGATTACTCCAGAAATTCAATTGGGGGTCATTTATAGCTATAATACCTTTCTCATAGAATAGCTTTGAGAGTTTTTTAAGATATGCATTTCTTTGCCTTAATATCTTTTTAAAATCTTTGAGTAGAGTTTCATATTCATAGTCATATTTTAGAATTGTATCATCCAGAAACTCTCTTCTTTGAGAAGGGGAGATCATTAAAAGCTCAATTTTTTCTGGATTAAATATATTTGCAGACCTATGTTCAAAAAATTTTGAAGCTCGGATATTACTTCCCTCAACCTTAAAAATTCTTTTCTCTTTGTCATTAAAATATACATATGATTTACCATCTTCAATAGTTTCAATACGTGTATGTATTTGTGAATTCTGATCTAGATTAATGAATTCATTTGTAGAAGCCCAGGGAGATAGGCCTGTGTTAATTAGATAGAGGGCTTCTAATACAGAGCTTTTGCCCTGTGCATTATGTCCATAGAATATGATTATATTTTTGTTAAACTCAAAAGTTTGATCTTTGAATTTTCTAAAATTTTTTAGTATTAATTTCTCAATCATTATGTCTTAAGTATACTCAAAAAAGCCTCTTGTGGAATATTTACCTGCCCTATCTGTTTTAATCTTTTTTTACCCTTCTTCTGTTTTTCTAAAAGTTTTAATCTTCTTGTATAGTCTCCACCGTATAGTTTAGCAGTAACATCTTTTCTAAATCCTTTTACATCTTCCCTCCCAATTATCTTTGCCCCTATTGCAGCTTGTAATGGAATAGGGAACTGTTGTCTTGGTATTTCCTCTTTCATTACTTCAAGTAATTTTGTAGCTTTAGCTTGAGCTAGCTCCTTTGTTTCTAAGAAGCTTAATGCAGGAATCTCTTCATGATTAACAAGTACAGAGACTTTAATTAGGTCTACTGGGAAGAAATCTATGAATTCATACTCCATAGAAGCGTATCCATTTGATTTATTTTTAAGTAAGTCAAAGAAATTTGAAACTAAAGATGCAAGGGGGATATCATATTCTAAAGTAATATATTGATCCTTAAGTTCAATATCTCCTGATGTGTTAGAAAGATATTGGGTATTAACATATACCCCTCTTTTGTATTGGCATAAATCCATTAGTGGACCCATATATCTATCAGGGGTCATTATCTTTAATCTTACCCATGGCTCAAATATTTCAAGTATTTCAGATGGGTCTGGTAGCTCTTGAGGGGTTTGTATTTCTAGTTTTGTTCCATCTGTTTTAGTTACTTTGTACTCTACAGTCGGTGCAGTAATTATTAAATCTACATCATATTCTCTTTCTAGTCTTTCTTGAATTATTTCCATGTGTAGTAATCCTAGGAACCCACATCTAAAACCAGAGCCTAAAAGGTTAGATCTTTGATCCGAGAAAGTTAAAGCTGCATCATTCATGCTTAATTTGTTTAAGCCAATTTTAAGAGGTTCATACTGGTCAGTTGTAATTGGAAAGAATGTAGCATATACATTAGGTTTAGGAGTTTTATAACCTGGTAGGGGAGTAGTATCTTTGGAATCTGATATAGTATCTCCAACTGTAAACATACTTATATTTTTAAACCCGGTGGCAATATATCCCACCTCTCCTGTATTTAGATGATTTGTTTCTTCAAGGTTTGGAGTAAATATCCCTATTTCCGTTGGTTTAAAGGTTTCACCCTTTTGAAGTATATGCAGGTCAATAGATTTCCCAGGTATATGTTCTACTTTTCCATCTACTACTCTTACTGCAACAACAACACCCCTATGTTCATCATAGAAGGAGTCAAATATTAGGGCTTTCAGTAGGCTATCAATGTCTCCAATAGGTGGGGGACATTTTTCTACTATTGTATCCAGAAGTTGTTCAACCCCCTGTCCTGTTTTTCCAGAAACTTTTAGTATCTCTTCCCTTTTAAATCCTAATAGCTGAATTAATTCGTCTTCTGTCTCTTTAATATTTACATTTTCTAAATCTATTTTATTAATTACGGGTATAAGGGTAAGACCTAATTCTAAGGCTTTCTGAGTATTTGAAATTGTTTGTGCCTGAACTCCCTGAGAGGCATCTACTAAAAGTATTGCTCCTTCACATGCTGCCAAAGATCGAGACACCTCATATGAGAAATCTACATGGCCAGGTGTATCAATTAGGTTTAGCTCTGTATCATTCCACATCATTCTACAGGCTTGTAGCTTAATGGTAATACCTTTCTCCTGTTCTAAATCTAATCTGTCTAATATTCTAGACTCTCTTTTATCTCTGGATATATCAATATGAGCAGCTTCTAACATTCTGTCTGCTAATGTTGATTTTCCATGATCTATATGTGCAATTATTGAGAAATTGCGTATTTTAT